>NZ_JBOFOC010000058.1:0-31199 GCF_051659245.1 Microbulbifer sp. | reverse complement strand
GACTGTCTGCGAGAGGGACCTCGCGGACAAGCCTACAGGGACGTATTGAGGGGGGGCGCCTAGCCCGTGTCCCAGAAAGGCGCACCCCGCTCCAGCTCCCGGAACTGAACCCCGAAACTTGAGTTCGATAACCACGAATTTAGTGTTAACAGGCCCTATCAGTTTAGGAGGGGAATCAGCGGGGAGAACCGGGTTCGATACGCAGCAGCTGGGGAGCAAAGGCGGGATCGGCAGCGTGGCGAAAGCTGTGTCGTCGCACCAGAACAGCGCCGGCGATCAGGCCCAGCACAGCACCGACTATGGCGCCGGTCTCACCGGCCAACCATTCTCCCGTCAGCGCCGCCAGCACCAGAAACAGAAGGGGCAACAGGTAGACCAGCAGGGCGCCGCCGGCCAGGGTGTTTTCGGCAATGCCGATCACCGCGGAATCATCGAGGGAGATACTCCCGGGGTCGCGACCATCGAGCGCCACGCGAATACGCGACGCCCTGGCCCAGTAGTCTTCCAGCAGGCCGGTACCACACCCGGGCTTCGCGGCACAGCCGTGGCAGCCGCCGCGCTGGATGGTTTCCACCCACACAGCGCCCGCCTCAACGGCCACGATGCGGCCGCGCTCTTCGATCATTTGGACACCACCCCGCGCGCCAGCAGTCGCGCGGTGTCGTCGGGAATCTCGCCCACCACGGTCACGGTATAGGAGGTGTCGTCCACTTCGAGGCGATCCATATAGGCTACGGTAGCACCGCGGATAGCGCGCCCCTTGAACTCCAGCTCCCGGCCCAACTGCTGCACGAAGACGCTGAAGACACTGAGACCGTCGCTGAACACCAGCATGTCTCCATCCGGCAGTGTGTGGGTGGCCACGGACTTGAAGCCGTCGGGTATCCAGCGCAGCTGCCAACGGCTCTGTGCCGTGACACAGGCGCCGCTGTTGTCGATACGGCGCGCGCCGGCGGAGTGAGGTTTCAGCGCGCTCTCGGGGAGGGGGGAAAGATCCAGCTGTACAAACTGATAGCGCTCCAGCACCCGGCCCCGCTCGCCCACCAGCATGGACTTCAGCGGCAGGCCCGTCTCCCGGTCCAGACTGACCACCATACCAAGACGGTGCTTGTCGCGGGGCCGCGCTTCAATCACCACCGCGTCGCGGTCGGCAATACGCTCTTCACCGTGCAAAAAGAATTGATAGGCGTTTTGAACCTCTGCCTGCCCGGCTTTGCTCCAGAGTGCGGCCCGCGCCATCGGGTTGTCTCCGCGCCGGCAGTTTGCACTGGAACCGCGGCTGACCAGCTCGCGCGGCTCGCCGCTCAGGTAGCGCACCCGCTCTATCTGCTCGCCGTTGCGCACCGCGTGCACCACCTGCAGGGTCTCCAGCATTCCCGCGTGCTCGAAAGTCACCAGACCGCGGTACTCCACCTCGGTCACTGCGCGCGAGAGTTTGCCCAGCCAGTGCTCCAGCTGCTCCGGTTCCCCGCTGGCACGGGCGGCCGGCACCAGTAAAAACAAAGCCAACAGCATGCTGTTGGCTTTCCGCATGTATCCCACAGAATGCATCGCCGCTACTGTCCGCTCTGTTCGCCGTAGGTGGCGCGGGCAAAAGGCACCATGCCCTGGCTGCCCATATGCGCGGCCTGCTCGGAGTGTTGGATCATCACCCGGTTCAGGTGACGCATCAGCTCGGGAGGGGGTGCCTGGTGGAGCTGGGCCTGGCCGGCGACCGGGTTGTCGGGCACCAGGCGTGGAGCCGCGGTGCTCACTGCTCGGGTATTGGGTGTCGGAACATAGAAGCCGCTGGGCTGCGGCAGGGACTGCACCGGCTGCTGTTCGGGGCGCTCGGCCCCGGCAACCAGGTCACCGTCGGGCTGGGGTTGGGAAAGCTGTTGCACGCCGAGGATGGCGGCAAAGGCCACGGTTGCGGCTACTGCGCCGCGGGACAGGGAGCGCCGCCAGCGGCCCCGCACCTCGTGGGCATTCGCCGCGCTCCCTTCACCGTGCGATTGGGACAGGGGCTCCTCCTGTGCGATGGCGGCGGAAATATTCGCCGCCAAACTGCGGTCGACCGACACCACCCGCTCGCCGCGCAGCACATTGGCGGCCAATTGGTAGCGGGACCAGCGTTCGCCCACCTCCTTGGATGCCGCACTGGCTTTCAGCAGGCGCTGCAGCTCCAGTTCACCGGCCTCGCCATCCATCAGTGCCGATAGCGATTCGTTCAGACGATCCTGATGATTCCCGTGGGACATAGGGGTTGAGCCTCTCTGTACAATCCGGCGCGGGAAGCGCCGGGACCCGTTGTTAGTTATGACCGGATACCCGGCCAATTGTTTCTCTATATCCGGAAAATATTTGGTTCCTGAGGCTGGAAAATCCGCCGACAGATTCCACCCCCCTTACAACCCCCCGACAATCCCTGACAAGGTGTTCAGCCGCGGTCGCCCAAGGTCTCCGGCTCCCCCGCCAGCACCGCCTGTACCGTGCGGTCTATGGCCTCGCGGGCGCGGAAAATACGCGAGCGCACCGTGCCCACCGGGCAGTTCATCACCTCCGCGATCTCCTCGTAACTGAGCCCCTCCATCTCGCGCAGGGTCACCGCCGAGCGCAGGTCCTCCGGCAGCGCGCGGATGGCCCCATGCACCGCGGCTTCCAGCTCGTCGCGAAACAGCTGGCTCTCCGGGGTGTCGCTGTCCCGCAGCAGGTCGGCGCCGGAGTAGTATTCGGCGTCTTCCAGGTCCACATCGGAGGACGGCGGGCGGCGGCTGCGGGACACCAGGTGGTTCTTCGCGGTATTGATGGCGATGCGGTACATCCAGGTGTAGAAGGCACTCTCGCCACGGAAATTGGCCAGGGCGCGGTAGGCCTTGATAAAGGCCTCCTGGGTGACGTCCTGCACTTCGCTGTGATCCTTGATAAAGCGGCTCACTACCGCGAGTATCTTGTGCTGGTATTTCAGCACCAGCAGGTCGAAGGCGCGCTTGTCCCCTTTCTGTACCCGCTCCACCAACTGGCGGTCACTCGGCGACGCCTGTTGCGCTGTCATCCCCTACTCCCGACCAAAACGCTACGGCACCCACCGGCCGCCACGGCGCAAGCATTTATTCTGTGCAGTTCAAGACACTGGTGGTAGGGCATAAGTTCCGGGCCAAATCGACGAATGTAACATTGGCGCTATACTACGCGACCCTCAAGCACTAATAAAACTCTATGAGCGAACAGGCAAACTACGACGTACTGGTGATTGGCAGCGGCGCCGCGGGCCTCACCCTGGCCCTGCACCTGGCGGCGCGCCACCGCGTGGCGCTGCTGTCCAAGCAGCGTCTGCGGGACGGCTCCACCTGGTTCGCCCAGGGTGGCATCGCGGCGGTACTGGACGAGATGGACTCGGTGGAGTCACATATCGCTGACACCTTAGACGCGGGCGCCGGACTCTGCCACCCGGACGCGGTGCGTCTCACGGTGGAAAACAGCGCGGCGGCGATCCAGTGGCTGATCGACCAGGGAGTCGACTTCACCCGCGAGCGCGGCGACTACCACCTCACCAAGGAGGGCGGGCACAGCCATCGGCGCATCATCCACAGCGCCGACGCCACCGGCCGCGCGGTACACAGCACCCTGATCGAAAGAGTGCGCGCGGCGGAGAATATCGACTGCTTCGAACACCATATCGCCCTCGACCTGATCCGCCAGCCGGACCCGCAGAAGGGCCGCTTCCGCTGCGCCGGATGCTACGTGTACAACAAGCAGAGCGAGGAGGTGGAGCTGTTCCAGGGCCGAGCCGTGGTGCTGGCCACCGGCGGCGCCAGCAAGGCCTACCTCTACA
The DNA here is from genome assembly GCF_051659245.1 of Microbulbifer sp. Taxonomy (NCBI): domain Bacteria; kingdom Pseudomonadati; phylum Pseudomonadota; class Gammaproteobacteria; order Cellvibrionales; family Microbulbiferaceae; genus Microbulbifer; species Microbulbifer sp. Next base: position 27,385 of record NZ_JBOFOC010000058.1, on the reverse strand, counting down.
CCAGCAATCCGGACGGCGCCAGCGGCGACGGCATCGCCATGGCCTGGCGCGCCGGCTGCCGGGTGTCGAACATGGAGTTCAACCAGTTCCACCCCACCTGCCTCTACCACCCCAAGGCCAAGGCGATGCTGGTAACCGAAGCTCTGCGCGGCGAGGGCGCACAGCTCAAGCTGCCCGATGGCAGCCGCTTTATGCACCGCTTCGACCCCCGCGGCGAGCTGGCGCCGCGGGATATCGTCGCGCGCGCCATCGACCACGAGATGAAGCGCCTGGGAGCCGACTGCCTCTACCTGGATATCTCGCACAAGGACGAGAGCTTCGTGCGCGAACACTTCCCCACGGTGTACAACAACTGCCTACAGTATGGCATCGACATCACCCGGGAGCCGATTCCGGTGGTACCCGCCGCCCACTACACCTGCGGCGGCGTGATGGTGGACCAGTTCGGGCGCACCGACCTGGACCAGCTCTACGCCATCGGCGAGACCACCTTCACCGGCCTGCACGGCGCCAACCGCCTGGCCAGCAATTCCCTGCTGGAATGCCTGGTGTACGCCCGCTCCGCGGCGCTGCATATCGACGGCGTACTCGACTCGGTACAGCCACCCCGCCCGGCGCCGGCCTGGGACGCCTCGCGGGTCACCGACTCGGACGAGGACGTGGTGATCTCCCACAACTGGGACGAGCTGCGCCGCTTTATGTGGGACTACGTGGGTATTGTGCGCACCCGCAAACGCTTGCTGCGCGCCGAGCACCGGGTGAGACTGCTGCAGCAGGAGATCCGCGAGTTCTACGCCAACTACCGGATCACCAGCGACCTGATCGAGCTGCGCAACCTGGCCCTGGTCTCCGAGCTGATCATCCACTCCGCGCTGGAGCGCCGCGAGAGCCGCGGACTGCACTACTCCCTCGACTACCCGCAGCTGCGCGAGCTGGCCATGGACACCATCCTGGTGCCGGAGAACTTTGCCGGCCAACGGCAGTTTGTAGGAGGGGACGGGACCCGGGACCCGGGACCCGGGCGGGAATAAGAAGCCGCTCCCGGGACCGCGGAGCATCTCCGCAGCGGGCCGCAGGGCCACCCTCACCGGGAGTAACGCAGCGCCACCTGCAATCTGCGCCAGTCGCCTCCGTCCATGCTGTCCCGCGCCAGCACCAGCCGCAGCCGCCGCCCGCGCAGGTCGCATCCGTTGATCACGACCAGCCAGGACCAGAGCACCAGCTCGCCGGAAAATTCGAACTCCCGCTCGACGCCGCCTGCCCGCCGCCAAAACCAGCGCCGCTCGCGTGTGCTCAGCAGCCCCCGCACACGCCGCAGTCGCCGCCACTCAAACGCGGTATAGACCAGCACCAGCAGAGCCGCCGGCAACAACAGAAACCAGGGCAAACGACACCACCACAACAGCAGCAACGCCTGTGCGGCAATGAGCAGCAGGAGGGCAAAAAGGAAGCGGGAGGGCGCCACGGCGCAGGTGAGCCGGGCGCTTCTTTCGAGATAAGCGGGATAACTACTGCTGTAATCCGGTGTTGTCACGGATCACCTGCACGATGCGCTGCAGCTCCGGCTCATCCGGGTCCCCGCGGCGCAGGAACCAGGCAAACAGGTCCTGGTCCTCGCACTCCAGCAACTGCTGATAGCGCCGCTGGTCGGCCTCGCCCAGGGTATCGTAGACATTTTCCAGAAACGGCAGCAACACCAGATCCAACTCCAGCATACCGCGACGGCTAGCCCAAAACAGGCGGTTGCGATCCATACTTCTCTTCCAACCAACAGTGAATGCCGCGCAGTATACCCGCTGCCCCCAGGATTCCGAAAAAGCAACCTGAAAAAGCGGCTTGAAAAAGCGCCCACCACCCCAAAATACTCCACCCACAGACAACCCCGATGGCAGGTGGCAACTATGGATCAACGTCAGTGGCAGGATTTTCTCAGCTCGGAAGGCGCCATCTGGGAGGACGTCGATACCCCCAACCCCGCTGCCCACTTCCCGACCACCGATGCCGACCTCCACTTGGTGGATCTGAGTCCCCTCGGCGCCATCGCCGTCGAAGGCCCGGACAGCCAGAAATTTCTCCAGGGCCAGCTCACCTGCGATCTGGTCGCCCTGCCGGACAACCACAGCACCCTCGGCGCCCACTGCAACCCCAAGGGCCGCATGATCAGCGCCTTCAGCACACTGAAACTGTCCCAAAGCGAATTTTTCCTCCGCCTCCCCCGGGACCTGGCGCCAATCGCCCGCGACACCCTGGGCAAATACGCCGTCTTCTTCAAAACCGAACTGCGGGACATCGGCAATCGGGTCCGCTGGCTGGGACTGCAGGGGCGGAATGCGCCCGCCCGCGCGTCGGAACTGCTGGGCCTGGACGACCTGACCGAGGGTGAACTGCGGGTATTCGACTGCGGCGGTGAGCGCGCCATCGCCCAGGTGGTGAGCGATCAGCAGGTTGCCCTGCTGGTACCGGCACAGGAATCCGCAAATCTCTGGCAACGCCTGACGGCGTCGGCCGATCCCGCGGGCTACTGCCACTGGCTGCAACAGCAGATAGCCGCGGGCATTCCCCAACTGCACGCCGAAACCAGCGAAATGTTTATCCCGCAGATGGCCAACCTGCACCTCCTCGGCGGCGTAAGCTTCAAGAAAGGCTGCTACACCGGCCAGGAAGTGGTAGCGCGGATGCAATACCGCGGCGCCGCCAAGCGCCGCCTCTATCGCGCCCGCTGCACCTCCGGGGAAATCCCCTCACCGGGGCTGGAAATCTACGGCGAAGGCGAACAGAGCATCGGCAACCTGGTGGTGGCCTGCCGCGGCGAACACGGCACCGAGCTACTGGCGGTACTCACCATCGGCAAAGTCGCCGCCGGCGAGGAATTGCGGCTGGCGGATGGGCGGGCGCTGGAGATCCTGGAATTGCCCTACGATGCGGAGGCGGACCCGCTGGCGTAGAACGCCGGCCGGCTCCTATGCCACCAATATTGGACTGACCGCCTCACTCCTGATACCTTCTCGCCCTCACACTTTAGCCAAGCCAATTTCTTTCTTTGGGGAACGAGGAGAATTATGAAAATCGCACTGATGAACGAGTTCAGCCAGGCGGCGAAGAACCCGATTGTGCTGGAACAGCTGAACAACGTGGCCGCGGAACAGGGCCACCAGGTTTTCAACGTGGGCATGGACGGCGACAACGACCACCGCCTCACCTACATCCACCTGGGCATAATGGCTGGCCTGCTGCTCAACTCCAAAGCCGTGGATTTTGTCATCAGCGGCTGCGGCACCGGCCAGGGCGCGCTCATGTCCCTGAACGCCCACCCGGGCGTAGTCTGCGGCTACTGCATCGACCCCTCCGACGCCTACCTGTTCGCCCAGATCAACAACGGCAACGCCCTGTCCCTGGCCTTCGCCAAGGGCTTCGGCTGGGGCGCCGAGCTGAACTGCCGCTACATCTTCGAAAAAGCCTTCACCGGCGAGAAGGGCCAGGGCTACCCGCCGGAGCGCAAAGAGAGCCAGGTGGCCAACGCCGGCATTCTCAACGGCGTCAAAGACGCCATGTGCAAAGACTACCTGGAAGGCCTCAAGGCACTGGATCAGGAACTGGTCAAGACCGCCGTTACCGGCGAGCGCTTCCAGGCCTGCTTCTTTGAGTATGCGCAGGATCAGGAATTGAAAGACTACGTCCGCGGTTTGCTGGACGGCTGAGGGGTGCGTATGAGCTGCCGGGTTGCCCCGGCAGCGCTCCAAACTCGCGTGGCTGGGAGGAAAACCGCTCGGGCACACGGCTCCTGCAAGGCATCCTGTAAACTCAATTATCTCTTCGTCGCTATCCGCGCAGTACGGTTTAGCCAACCCTTATCCAATCACAGTAATCAGTTTTCGCAATAACGCATCACAAGTGCCTTCGCCAGAGCGATCCAGATTCAGTTCCCGCCATTTTACGGCCGGCAAGTCTTGCACACCATCGAGCTCCAGAAGCTTCCATTCCGGGGATCTGCTGTAAAATGAGCGCAGAAAATGTTTGTGATCTTCCGGCATATTTCCCACCACATCCTTTATCAGCTTCTCCCGAGCCGTCACAAGCTTCTCCAGCGCGATTTCACCTGACACCATGCCGGAGAAGCTCTGCTCGAAACCCCGGGAAATATCGCAGCGCACCGGATCCAGGAGGGAATGCGGCGAGTGGTCGTGACTGATCAGGTAGATGATAATCGCCGTCCTCAGTTCGTCAGTGATTCCTTCGTTTTCGAGCAATTGATGAACATCAAAAAGATCGCGCGGGTGCTGCCGATCCAGGGCGGCAATGATCTTACCCGCGTAAAGATCAGCGAATGAAAGAACCTGGATTTCCGCAAAGCCGAAAAGGTCTTCGACCTGTTCGCAGACGGGCATAATCACCAGCTCAAAAACACTGCCCCTCAGTACTGGCGTCACTTCAATCTTGACCTGTACACCTTCCGGGGCGCGCACCACCATCCATGAACTCTTCCGGCACCGTAATCTGATAAGTAGCGTCCAGCTTTCCGCCCTTTACCAACATCCGCTTGCCGCTACCCAGGTCTATACGATCGCGATTGAGGCGCTTCAGCCACGGAGGTTGGTGCCGATCGGCAAAAAAGAAAAACAGGCGCCTTACCTTCACGCTGCCGCACTCCTCCAGCAACACCTGCAAACGGCGGGGACTGAGCGTGAGCAATCCCTCCATGATCACGTCGGCCATATGGAAGGATTCACTGCCGGGCACCAGATCCAGCAATTCCAGATAGGCGCGTTCGAGTGAAGACACCACCAGCGGCCACTGCCATTGGCCCCACGGCAATATGCGAAAACCGCCCTTCAGCAGCGGACTTTCACCGATCTCAGGGGTCAGAGACCAGTGGTCGGCAAACGACCTACCCCGAGGAAACAGGCGTCGCGGATTGTGGACAATGAACTGCTCGTCAATCGGCAGCGCATGCAGCCACGAGGGCAGTTTTTCGGCACAGTACAGATGCACCCGTACCTGGCGGAAGGGAAGGTAGTGTGCCCGTCCCTGCAGCTCAATAGCCGTGCGCCCGCCTACGGTGACAGGGCGGCCCATCAGCGCCTGCAATGACACCACTACCTGTTCCCAACTGATATCACCACGGGGACGGCGGAAGACCCCTCGCGCCGGCTGCTGCAACCAGCCGCTGGCAACATATTGGCTGCGCAGGGAGCGGTAGTAGCCATGGCGCTCCATCCACACGGAGTCCACCAGCAGTCCCTCGGGGAGGGCCTGTTCCAAGAGGTTTAGCTTTCCGCTCTTTTGCGCATTCATAGTGTGCAAATTAGCACAAGATCAAACTCCAAATCACCGGTGAGCGCTTCCAGGCGTGTTTCTTTGAGTATGCGCAGGATCAGGAACTGAAGGATTATGTGAAGGGGCTGCTGGACAGCTGACAAAAAAATCCTGCAATGCCCAGTTGGCGCCCCACCATACCGCGGGCGCCAGGATTCAAAAATTTCGAGTACTTTGAAATACCCGCCGGGACGGAAATCCCAACTGGACTAATCATCATCAAAGGCGAGTACAATCAGAAGTACAAAGCCACCCACTACTCCATATGCCCGAACCATAGAATGAGAAAAGATCTATTCATCAGGTTGTTGGATCGCTTAGCGTATAACGCCCAGTTCCAAAAGCGGAAGAATCAAAGTGTCTGATATTTCAATTGGCACCCTCATGATGGCAATTCAGGCAGTCAAAAAAGAAATTGCCAGGCTTGAAAACCTATTAACGTCAGAAACGTTAACAGATGGTGCGGACGTTCAAGATTTACTGCTTTCCTATGAAGAAGCGGAATCTGAATTGAAAGGCCTGTACATAGAGAAACAAAAATTCACCAAGAATTACCCGAGTTACGAATCGCTCTAGCCCTTAAGTGCCCCCTTAATTGAGGGGGCACCACTTCTCACCCCTGCAACTGTCCCAAAACCTCCCGAAAACTGTTGAGCCCCGCCTCCAGGTTCTCAATGATTTCCTCCGCCAGCTCATTCGGTTCCGGCAGGTTATCCAAATCAGTCAGGCTCTTGTCCTTCAGCCAGAAAACATCCAGACTCGCCTTGTCGCGGGCAATCAATTCCTCATAGCTGAAGCTGCGCCAACGCCCATCCGGCTTTTTCTCCGGGTGCCAGGTCGCCCTGCGCCGGTTGCGGTTCTCCGGCTTATAGCACTGGATGAAATCCTCCAAATGCTCAAAGCGCAGCGGCTTTTTCTTCAGGGTGTGATGAATATTGGTACGGTAGTCATAGAACCATACCTTCTTCGTCCACGGCTTGGGGCTGGCCTCGCGATTATCGAAGAACAGCACATTGGCCTTGACCCCATGGGCATAGAAGATGCCAGTGGGCAGACGCAGGATAGTGTGAAGGTCGGTGGTTTCCAGCAACTTGCGGCGAACGGTCTCACCGGCGCCACCCTCGAACAGCACATTGTCCGGCACCACCACCGCGGCCCTGCCGGTGGTTTTCAGCATGGAGCGGATATGCTGCACGAAATTGAGCTGCTTGTTTGAAGTGGTGGCCCAGAAGTCCTGGCGGTTATAGGTGAGGTCGTCGGTTTCCTGCTCGCCTTCCTCGTTGGTGAAGCTCATAGAGCTTTTCTTGCCGAACGGAGGATTCGCCAGCACATAATCCACCGTTTCGGATGGCGGCGCCACCAGAGCATCGTTGGGCGACACCGCGCCCTCGCCGTCGATCTCGCCGATGTTATGCAGGAACATATTCATCAGACACAGGCGGCGGGTGTTGGCGACAATCTCGTTGCCGGCAAAGGTATCGTGCTTGAGAAAGGCCTTCTGCTTTCTGTCCAGCTTGTGGTTTTCCAGCAGGAAATCATAAGCAGCCAGGAAGAAACCGCCGGTGCCGCAAGCCGGGTCGGCAATGGTCTTGCCCGGCTCCGGGCGCACACACTCCACCATGGCCCGGATCAGGGCGCGGGGCGTGAAGTACTGCCCGGCGCCGGACTTGGTATCCTCGGCATTGCGCTCCAACAACCCTTCGTAGATATCGCCTTTGACATCGGCCCCCATCACCAGCCACTGGGTGCTGTCGATCATCTCGATCAGCCGAGCCAGCTTGGCCGGGTCCTGACAAATTTGTCTGGAACAAATTTGGACAGCCGAAGGCTACCCGAAGGGGGCAGACCAGGGATGGTCTGCATCAATCTTGTTCTGGGCCTTGGTGAACACCTGCCCCAGCAGCCCCTTCTTTTTGCCCAGCGCCATCAGCAGCTCGACGTAATGCACCTCCAGCTCGGCACCCTTCTTGTTCTTCAGGGTTGTCCAGGCGTACTTCTTCGGGATACCCACCTCTCGCTCGTAGGGCTTCTTGGCGTACTCATCCGCCATTTTCAGGAAGATCAGGTAGGTGAGCTGCTCCAGATAGTCTCCATAGCCCACACCATCGTCGCGCAGGGTGGTGCAGAAACTCCAGACTTTGGAAATGATCGGGGCACTTGCGGGGCTCATTCGGGGTCCTTACTGCTTGCGGGCAAGCCACTGCCTGCCCTTATCGGTTAATCGGTTACTGTCTTTGACCAGGGGCATCATCACCCACCGCCACAGGCTTCCCGTTCTGCCAGATCACGGCGTATTGACCCAACCGCCTTTTCTTTTCCAGCGCCTGGGAAACTGCCCGTTGCAATGACTCAAGCATTAATTGACCTTCTTTGGAAAGAGCGCCATTCTTCGATTCTTTCACTGTCCCGCCTCGTCAAGTAATTTTTGAAAATAATCATCATTGATGATTTTTCGATTTTCGCTCTGCTGATCGAAAACCGGTGTAGGTGCATCACCGTCATTCATGAAACAAATACAGTAGTCCACACGATGACTAAAAAGATTTAGCAGATTATACAGGCTGCGAGGAAATCGGCGCTCAATGTCTTTGGGCGGAATATTGTGGCCGCCATGTGCGACCCGCTCGGCCACCCGCATTTTTGACATTTCCACACCGGGAAGCGCCAGGTAAATAGGACTTATTCATCATCGCCCTCAAAGACCGGCGCCTCGGCATTTATGTACGCGTCAGTTCTCACTTCTGCCTCTCTTGAAGCCATGCCTTGCCTTTGCCAGTGAGTCGGTATTTCTGGAGACGGCTTCGCGGCTTATCGGGGATAGTCATTTCAATGAACCCCTCATCCAGCGCCGGGCGCAGATAGGCTTCGCGGAAATGATCTTCGTGTTTAAGCGCCAGTGCTGCCTGAATTTCCGTGCGTTTCATCTCCCCTTCCATCACACCCAGCAGCCTTTCGACTTCCCCGGTGACTTCCCCGGTGACTTCCCCGGTGACTTCGGGGGTGACTTCTCCGGCAAACCCCTCATGTACCGGCAAGCGAATCAGGAATGAGCTGCGCTCATCGTCGCTTTCAAACACCGGCGCGGGCGAGCCATTGGCCCGCATGACCCGCAGAATCTTGGGGATGCCGGTGGAGCGGCCCTCGGTGAGATCCAGCTCCTTCAGGAACTCGCCAATGCGGCGGTTGCGGTAGCGGCGGCTGACGGCGCGGCCCGCCTGCAAATCCTCCATGCGGATGGAGCGGTCCGGGCCGGGGAAGCTCAGCACCATCAGCTCCTCCGGGGTGATGCGCACCTCTATCGGCTCGCGGATTTCATAGGAGCGGTGATATACCGCATTCACTACCGCCTCTTCAATGGCCGCCAGCGGATAGTTCCAGAAACGCTCGGCCTGGGGTCGGTCCGGGTGCTTGATGACAGTTTCCTTCAGGTAATTGCGGGCGATGTAATCCACCGCATCGCGGGCAATGCGCCCCAGCGGGCCGCGAAACTCCTTTTCCTCGAAACGGTCACCGCCCGGCCCATCGGGGAAATACACCACATCAATCTGGGTGGCCGGGAAGAACTGCTCAGGGTGCTCGTTGAAGAACAGCAGCCCCACGTTCTTCGGGAAGGCCATCTCCGCCGGGCCACCGACCACATTCATGCGCCGCCCCAGCGCCTCGGTATCGAGGGTTGCGGCCTCGGCGGTCAACTCACTGCCGATCTCCTGCAGAAACTCGCGCATCAGGTGGGGAGATAAATCCGTGAGGCTAGCACCCTGCCGGTAACGGTCATCAAAAGGCACCGTCGCCGCCAGCGACAACAGCTCCCGCTCATCCGCCCCCTTGGCGCGCACCGTGCTGGTATGCTTGCGCAGGTAGAACGCCCAATCCGATTTCTTGTCGCCCAGGCGGATTCTGGCCTTGTAGGGCCGAGTTTCACCGCCCGGCACCCACAGCACCAGAATCAGTTTGCCCTGCACCTCATAAGTGGCGGTGAGCGGATGATATGGCGGTTGTATGGCCGCATTGCCCAGGTTCAGCAGCTCCTTCTGGATGCTATCAATCTGCGCTGGCTGCAAACCCGCGGGCGGCAGCACTGGCTGGCCATCCTGCTCCCCCACGCCCACCACCACATAGCCGCCGCCCAGATTGTGGAAATCATTGGCGAAGGCGCAGATGCCGTGCAGCACTGCCTCCGGGTTCCAGCCTGTCTTGTATTCCACCCGTTCACTTTCGATGGTGCGGTGGCGAAGCAGGGAATCGAGGTTGATGGGGAGTTTGGGAGTCATGCCTGTGCCTCGGCTTCTGTAGCTTCACCAATGCTTTTAAGCAAGGCCGAGAATTGATCGCCGTCCTGTTTCAACCTCTCAATGATTTGTCGGGCAGAGGTCAACATTTCAGGCACCTCTACAGGGGTTGCTCCTCTTTCAAATACTCCAGAGAGGTGGGAATACTCGTTATTGATTCGATCTGTCAGAACAGCAGGAATTCTTTCATCACCAAAGAACCGTGTAAGCGTCTCCTCCGTCATTCCTTGGTCTGGATACCGGTAATACAAGTATATTTCCAGAAATTTTCTTGCATTATTTCCGAAATTATAGAAATTTTCGAAATTTGAGTCGTCTACAGTATTTATTTGTGCGCACTTATGGATTTGATGGAATAGATAATTGAACTCAGTCACATATTCCCGCAGGTAACTCGGCATAATTTTTATTGAAGAGTAATTGTGGCTTCTCTCCACAACCAAGTGGCGGTAAGATTTCTTATCTTCACGCTTTCTCTCGTCTCTAAAAGATCCTGGTAACCGTTTCAGATATTTTAAGAAATCCAAATTGTGAGTTGAAATAAATAGTTGTGAATACGATTTTTTTGAGACCACTTCTTGATTGATTAGACTATAAACAAAGAATACATGGTTTGAATCAAGTGACGATATAGGATCATCAATCCATATAATTGGCTTGGTGTCTTTTGTATCAATATCATCAAGCTTTGCCAGGAAATAGCAAAATGCTAACAGACTGCATTCTCCTTCACTTAGATGATAGGCTTTTTTACCATCACGCTTTACTTCAAACTTTATTTTTCCTCCAGACTCTTCTGAAGCGGGGTCGTCAATAGCTTCAAGCGAAAGGAATTGATGGCCAAAAAAATTATTCAGGTATTCATTAACCTTTATCGCACCTTTTTCTTCATCGTTGAGTTGCCTCTTCTTTTCAGCGATAAGATCTTCTTTTTGAGAAATTTCACCTCTAATGTACTTGCTATTTTGCTCTGCCTCATCAAGCGCTGTTTTCTTCTGATCAATATCAGAAACCTGGGCCTGATACCCAATAGTTATCAGATACCTTGATATCTCATCCAGACGTAAAGCTGTCTTTGCCTCTGATTGCTTTGCGCTTAGCGATCCCGTAAACTCTTCAGATTCACTGCGAATTACTTCATAATCCCGCCAAGCACTTTCCAGCGCAATTGAAGCATCTTTTGGTTGCTGAAAAGCTTGTGGTACAAGGAGATCGTCTTTTCTGGTCTTTAGTTGAGAAACCAGCGAATCAAGAGAGGTGGAATACCCATCTATAGATTTTTTGAGGTCTTCACTTACAGCATCTAGCCTTTCATGGAAGGCCGAGTAAAATTGTGATTTATTGATTAATAAGGCAGAAGTTATTGATTTCTTTTCACCCTCAATCTTTTGGATTAATGCATCAATATCTTGCTCAAGTTTGCTGGATTCCTCATCAAAATGTTTTTCCAGCTTTCCCCAACGATCCTCAGTAATGTGATTCCCGCAGAAGGCACAATTGTCACGCTTTCCTTTGTGATGCGCTCTACCCTCACTCACCCAGCGATTCAGGATTGCATCTTTAACCAAATCGTCGATTTTGTTGGATTCGCTGATTTTTCTTCCGACAAGCAGCTCCACCTCTTTGATAAATGCCTCTAAATGAAGACTCGGGCTATGAAATTCAGAAGCAGGCTGAAGCGTCTTCTCAGCAATCAACCTCTCATACTGTGCTAATTGAGTATCGGTTGGTGATGCATAGTTTTCGCTCAAGACGTTGTCTATATCATTCTTAAGTTTCTGGATGTTGTAATTCTGATCTCCAAACCGGTCGGCTTTATATTTGACACCAATTTGCCTATCTGTCGCCTTATCCGAGAGTTGCTTATTCAGGGAATCGTCTGCTTTTTTATGCTCACCTTTGGCTTTCTTGTACTCTTCTCTAGCCTCAATAAGTTTGGCATACAGGGCTGCTTCTTTTCCATCTTCGTTCGACCCAATCTCCTTCTCTAGAGCTTCAATTTCTTGCTCTATTTTATTGTTATCTTCGCCAAAGATGGCAAAAGGCTCGATGCTGCCATCCGGGTCAATAATGAAGCGAATGTTTTCCCGAACGAAATCTTCATTAAAGACACGAATTTTCTTTCCATGTTGGGTTAGGCTGCTTTGCGTGACCTCCGAACCATCAGCAAGGGAGACTGAAAAGGAAGGGAATTCGTATTTATCGGATAGCACCCCGGTTTCCATGCCTCGCACTATGCGTGACAGGGTTGTTTTCCCGGAGTAGTTTCTACCGTAGATAACATTGATAGACTTGAAATCGAGGGCGTTTCCGTCTTTGTCACAAACCTCCTTGTCCCATTCAAATTCCTGGAATACTGCCAAGTTATCTATGGTTCTAAACTTTCTAATCATGACACTCCTTTGCGAGCTGACCGGAGAAAGCTTTTTTCAGGATAGATTGGCGAAGGGCTTCGGACTTCTTGATCTGAGCATCAATTTCTTTCTCCATAGCTTCCGTTCCTGAAAGCGAAGCTTCTAGCGATTTAATCACTTCTTTCTGTTCATTCAGAGAGCACAATGGAAACTGAATCTTGTTTAGTCCCGCTCCTGTCAGATGTTTGATGGTGGTTCCAGTGAAGTTCTTTACTACTCGCTCCAGTGGAGTGGCGTAGACCATGTAATAGAAAGCAAACTTGAAATCGTATGATTCGGTAAATCTTACTCGATGAAGGGCTTTCTGTATGAATACTGTCTCGTTACCCTTCCAGATAGCACATCGTCCTGGTTCTCCACCTTCACAGATCACCAAATCCCCCTCAACTAATGAATAGCGACTCACCTCCGACTCTTCAACCCTCATCGATTTAAGGTCAAATAGATCAAACTCACCCCAGCGGACATTGATGTTTCCAAGGTATGGCCGCTCTATCCCGGTATTCTTCTGTTTGTCCAGCATTTTCCCTAGAACACTCTCCTGTGCAAGACTACCAAGCTCTATAACAGCCCAGTTATCTGGAACTTGAATCTCATGCTCATCACTAGATGATGTGGTTTTGAATGCTTTTGGCTTGCCCGGCTTCTTCCCCTCCTTACCATTGCCTTCCCATGCCTTGACGGCCTGCTTCCACTCTTCAAGCTGCTGCTGGTAGCGCTGCTCGCGCTCCCGCTGGATGCGGGCGATGAGTTGCTCGGGGGGTTCCAGTTTATCGGGGTTTTGTTGGCGCCATTGTTCGGTGAGTTTGCCTTCGAAGGCGTGTTTGAGGACGGCCTGGCGGTAGGCTTTGAGTTGTTGCCGGGCGGCTTTCAGGGATTCGATGCCTTTGTCGAGTTCGGAGAAGAGGGCCTCAATTTTAGCGACAATTCGCTCTTGCTCGGGCCTGGAAGGGATAGAAATTTTCAGTCGCTTTAATAAAGGAACCTCAATACTGTGAACCGTAGTTCCAAATTTCGTACAAGTGTTAAGAATTTCACGGGCACGTGCCCGAAGCGCCCACGCAAGATATTTGGGACACACTTCTGGGGACGGAACAATCGCTTTTATATCTTGATTAACTGTGGCCGAAACCCTGGTCGTTGCAACTGGAAAAGAATGCGCCAATATTCCTGAACGAGTCACAAATAGAACTGACCCTTCAGGCAACAGCCGAACTGATGAATTTTCAACGGCTCTATCCGATATGTGGTCTTTCGTATCAACAATTTCCGGAGACTTCATATCCTTTGGGGAAACCCAAGGGATATGTCCATTCCAGAAATGAGGGTTCCCTTTACTCGGGGTTCCACCGCCTACCCATACACCCACGTCTGCAAGTGCCTTCGAGACCCAGCCAATTGGTAGACTTATATCTGTCACGCCACCAACTCCCTATTCAACTCCTCAATCACCCCATCCATCTGATCCCCAAACAACTGATACATCCGCCCCAGCCCACCCTTGCTGTCAAAGGGCGCCATTTCCAGGTCGTCGCGCTCCAGGTGGAAGGAGCTGGTGATGTGGTCGCGGATCAGGGTGAGCCAGGTCATTTGTTCCTCGTTGAATTTTTCGCCGGCGCCGCTGTGGCGCTGGAAGATCCAGCGCTTGAAGTTTTCCTTTACGGTGGCGGCGAAAGGGGTGATGGTCTGGTCGATGCCGGTGACGCGGCGGATCAGGGCGACCAGTGCGGTGAGGTCGCTGATGGGGTTGTCGCCCTGCCCTCTCTTTTCATAAAAGCCGTCCAGGTGGGCATAGGCCTGCCAGACGCGCAGGGGGGCCAGTTTGGGCCTGTCCTGTTGCAAGGCGTCGAGCAGGGTTTTGATCATGTCAAAAGTAACTTCGCTGCGGCGGGCCGGGGTCTGGAAGTAGATGGTCAGGGCTTCGATTTGGTCGCGGTGCTGGTTCAGGTAGTCGGTGAAGTCCTGCACCAAGGCCTCGGCGTTGGCCCGGGTTTCACCGGCCCATTCCGCTTTCAGCACTTCGTCCAGGTCTTCGTGGACGATGGTCTGTTCCTTTTCCCGGCGGATGGTGTCGATCAGTTCGATGAGTTCGCCGTTGAAGACTTTGGCGGCCTCCCCTACCAGTTGATCGCGGGCCTTGTCCCGGGCGTCGTCGCCGGGGTTGCTGTCCGCTGGTACCCGGGCAATTTCGCAGGCTTTCTGTTCCACTACGTCCGGGTTGATGGCGTTGAGCAGTTCGCCAACGATAAGTGTGAGGGGTTTGCCATCGGCTTTGTCACTGATTCTGGCGCGGTCTTTGTCGTCCAGTTGTTTGTCGAGGCGGGCGAGGCGGCCCGCCAGGGAGGAGACGCTGTCTTCGTCGCGGGCGGCGCCCATCATTACGCCCATGGCCAGTTCCTTGAGGGAGATGCCGGGTTTGGTGATCAGCGGCTGGCTGGCGGTTTTCAGGGATCGGGTTACGCCGATGGCATCGACGATGACGTAGTGGGTCTTGGCGCTGTTGGCGGAGGGGGTGACTTTTTTCAGGCCGTCCTTGTCCAGGGTGCGGGTGCCGCGGCCTTTCATCTGCTCGAAGTAGTTCTTGCTTTTCACGTCGCGCATAAACAACAGGCATTCCAGCGGGCGCACGTCGGTGCCGGTGGCGATCATGTCCACGGTGACGGCGATGCGCGGGTCGTAGTCGTTGCGGAACTGGTTGAGCACGGATTTTGGGTCGTCCGCATTGTGTGTGATCTTTTTGCAGAAGGCGTTGCTCTCGCCGAATTCCTCGCGCACGGTGTGGATGATGTCGTCGGCGTGACTGTCGGTTTTGGCGAAGATCAGGGTTTTGGGCACTTCCCGCCGGCCGGGGAAGATGTCCGGCAGCTTGTCCCTGAAGGTACGGATCACGGTGCGAATCTGGTCCGGGTTGACGATGTCGCGGTCGAGTTGCTTGGCGTTGTAGGCTTCATCTTCATCCTGGGTTTCCCAGCGGTGCTTGCGGGTGAGGCGTTCGCGCTTTTGTACCTGCTGGCTGGCTTCGATGACGCCGCCGCTTTGGGTCTTTTGGGTTTCGATCAGGTAGACCTCGTTGCCGACGTTGACGCCATCGGCGACGGCCTTTTCATGGTCGTATTCGCTGACCACGTTCTTTTTGAAGAAGCCGTAGGTGCGGTTGTCCGGGGTGGCGGTGAGGCCGATCAGGTAGGCGTCGAAGTATTCGATCACCTGCCGCCACAGGTTGTAGATGGAGCGGTGGCATTCGTCGATGATGATGAAGTCGAAGAATTCCGGGGGGATCTTTTCGTTGTACACCACCGGCAGGGGTTCTTTTTTCAAACCTTTCTTTTCCGCCGGGTTGTCTTCTTCGGTGGCTTCATCCAGTTCTTCGCCTTTGAGCAGCGAGTACATGCGCTGGATGGTGCTGATGCATACCTGGCTGTCGCTGGCGACATAGGATGACTTGAGCCGCTGCACGGTGTATAGCTCGGTGAATTTGCGGTTATCGTCATTGGGCAGGTAGGCCATGAATTCCTGCTCGGCCTGTTCCCCCAGGTTTTTGGTGTCCACCAGGAACAGGATGCGCTTGGCTTTGGCGTATTTGAGCAGGCGGTAGGCGGCGGTGATGGCGGTGTAGGTTTTGCCGGAGCCAGTGGCCATTTGTACCAGGGCGCGGGGTTTGTCGTCCTTGAAGGAGGCTTCCAGGTTGTTGATGGCTTTGATCTGGCAGTCGCGCAGGCCGTCGGTGTTGAGTGGTGGCAGCTTTTTCAACCCTTCGCGCAGGGTGCCTTGGTTGTCCTCAAGGCGCTCGTGCCAGCGGGCCAGTTCTTCCGGGCGGGGGAAGTGGAAGATTTCCCGCGAGCGCGGGGCCGGGTCGCGGCCATTGGTGAAGCGGGTGATGGCGCCAGTGCTCTGGTAGATGAACGGCAGGGGTTCCCGGTTGTTGATCCACTTGAGCCTGGCGTTGGCGTAACCCTCGGCCTGCTCTTCAGCACCGGTGATCTTGTGGCCCCAGTCTTCCGGCTTGGCCTCGATCACGCCTACGGCCTGGCCTTCGACGAACAGCACATAGTCCGCCGGCCCCACGTCGGTCTGGTATTCGCGCACGGCTACCCCGGCACCGGCATGGGGGTTGAGCTGGTTCTTGTTCTGCACCAGCCAACCGGCCTGCCCGAGCTGGCGGTCTATGCGGTCGCGGGCGTGCTGTTCCGGGTTCTGGTTGGGGGATTGTGTGGCCATGTAACCGGCATTCTTGTGACGTTTTTCTCAAACAGCCGCTTAGCCTAAGGCAGGGTTGCCGATGGCGCAACAAGGTACTGCGCTACCCCATGAGCCGCTAAAGTGCCGCTTGCAGGTCTTTCAGCGTGATCATTAGCAGCATGGGGTCCAGCGGTGAGGGGTCAAAACCGACGGCCAGGTAAAAGGCCCTGGCCTCTCCTGAAATTGCGTGTACGATCAAGCCGCGTATGCCGATGGCTTCCGCCGCCTGAAGCACCCGCAGAGCCGCATCCCTTACCAGTGCCCTGCCCCAGCCCTTTCCCTGCTGGGAAACGTCCACGGCTAGGCGCCCCAAAACAACCATTGGCACCGGATCGGGCATATTGCGCCGGAATCTGCCCGGGGCGGTGTTTGCGGCAACGGCACTGGAAGTCAGGGCGTAGTAGGCGAGCACCCGTTGTTCATCAGCGACCACGAAGGTGCGCGAAGCGCCGCTTTTCTGGTTGTTCAGGGCGCGCTTCCTGAGCCATTGATCCAGATTCGGGACTCCCGAGTCGAAGGCGTCCAGCAGATGGTGCGCTGTCAGTGGCTCGGGGCCTGTGATCACTGCTCTTCCCAGGGCGGCTTTGTCTGCAGGGTTTTGCGCAGTCTCTCGTTGGGTTGAGCCGGGCGGTCCAGCCGTTCCACAAACGCTTTGTAGGCGTCCGGATCGGCCAGGATAAAGGTCTGGTCCAGCAGTACCTCCTCCGCCGAGGCCCGGACCGCGTCCAGTATGAAGGCCGTGCGACTCTTGCCTTTGGCCTTGGCGGCGCGGTCGATCAGGCTCCGCTCCTCCGGCTTGATACGCAGGTTGAGTGTGTCCCGTTTGGCGGATGTGGTCATGGACGCGCCCTCGCGGATGTTCAAAACATCATAGCAGTGCGTAACGTCATCGTCATTACGAACGATTGACTGCTACAGCTTCACACTTCTATCGCCACATGATCCAACTCCTCCGCCACCGGCAGCGCCCAGTCGATGGGCTCCCTGCTATTGCTCAGCAGATAGTCATTGGCCTGGGAGAAGGGGCGGGTGCCGAAGAAGCCGCGGTGGGCGGACAGTGGCGAGGGATGTGGGGCGCGGAACACCCGGTGTTTGTTGCTATCGATAAAAGCGCCCTTCTTCTGCGCGTAGCTGCCCCACAGGATAAACACCAGGCCCTCTCGTTTCTCCGCCAGTTTGTGAATGGCGGCATCGGTAAAGTGCTCCCAGCCGCGCCCCTGGTGTGAACCCGCCCTGCCCCGCTCCACCGTGAGTGTGGCATTCAGCAGCAGCACGCCCTGTTCCGCCCAGGGCTGCAGGCAGCCGTGATCGGGTGAGTCGATCCCCAGGTCGGATTGCAATTCCTTGAAGATATTTTGCAGCGAGGGCGGTACGGGTACGCCGGGTTTTACCGAGAAACAGAGGCCGTGGGCCTGGCCGGGGCCGTGATACGGGTCCTGGCCCAGTATCACTACTTTGACCTCTTCGAATGGGGTGGAGTTGAAGGCGTTGAAAATCTGCGGGCCCGGCGGATAGACGATCTTGCCCGCGGCCTTTTCCTTTCGCAGGAACTGGCGCAGCTGTTCCATATAGGGCTTTTCGAATTCGTCTTGCAGGACGGCGTACCAGGAGGGGTGGATTTTTATATTTTCGGGGACCTGCATGTTTTTTCCTTTGAACTGTATTTGGCGCCGTCGGGCCTGCGGCCCGATTGCCGAGCTGGAGCCCTCAGCGCTCCAAAGGTACAGCTCGGCGTTCCCAGGGGAGGCATTCCCCTCTCCCCCGGCCCCTCTCCCGCAAGCGGGAGAGGGGAGTTAACGCAGTGCCTTTTTCACCCGTCGGCGCAGCTCGGGCACCACCTCTTCTTCGAACCAGGGGCGCTGGCGCAGCCATAGGGTGTTGCGGGGGCTGGGATGGGGCAGCGGTAAATAGCCCGAAGGCAGGGCATCGCGAAAGTGACGCACGTTTTCCGTAATGCTCCCGTACCAGTGGGGCAGATAGTAACGCTGTGCATACTGCCCTATCAGCAAAGTGAGTTGCAAATTCGGCAGCTGTTCCAGCAGTTTCCCGTGCCAGGCGGGCGCGCACTCCGGGCGCGGCGGCAGGTCACCGCCCTTGCCGCGGCCGGGGTAGCAGAAGCCCATGGGAATAATGGCGATGTGGGATTCGTCGTAGAAGGTCTCCCGGTCCATCGCCAGCCATTCCCGCAGGCGGTCGCCGGAGGGGTCGTTCCAGGGGGTGCCGGTGGCGTGCACGCGGGTGCCCGGCGCCTGGCCGACGATCAGCAGGCGCGCGGATTTTGCGGCGCGCACTACCGGGTTGGGGCCAAGGGGGAGCTGGTCTTCGCAGAGGCGGCAGTGGCGGACTTCTTTGAGGAGGGTTATCAGTTGTTGGCTAGCCAAAGTTTCACCTCATAAAGGCGGGCCTTCGGCCCGCTTGCGGAGCTGGAGCTCCGCGTTCCCGGGGGGGGATGCCAGGTGCAGCAGCAGCGCGCGGCGGTCGTTCGGGTCGGCGGCGCGGGCGACGTTGTTATTGTCCAGCACCACGTAGATGCCACTGGCGTCCACTGCCAGTCCCTCTCCCTTGCCGTAGCGGGTTTCCCGGTAGACGAATTGCGGGGCCTCTTCGATCGCCCGGTAGTCGATGCACCACTGCGCGCGCAGGGTTTCCAGGGAGCGCCGGCATACGGCGAAGGCGTTGCGCTCCAGGGTGAAGAGCGCACCGTCGTGGTAGGCGAGGCCGGTGAGGTCCTCGGAGCGATTCCGGAAATCCAGGCCGGCCACCGGGGGAATGGAAAAGATTGCCGGTGCGGTGTCGGCGCGCAGTCGCACCAGGCCCCGGGGTTCCCGCTCCATGGCGACCCAGAAATCGTCGCCGGCTTTTACCAGTCCCTCGCCGGCGGCGTTGGCCTTCTGCAGGTAACCGCGCTCGCGCGCCTCCGCGGCCCAGCGGTACGGCAGCCAGGCAACCGAACCATTGGCCTCCAGCCGCGCGAGGCGGTTGTAGCGCTCGCTCAGCAGGTAGGCGGTATCGCCGTCGCAGCTGATGCCCTCGAAATCCATCGCCTGGCCGTCGCGGACCAGATCCAGTAACGCCGCCATGAGGCCCGCCGCTTCCCCGTCCGGCACGTCCAGGCCTTGCAGGCGGGTGCGGGAAGCCAGCGCGGCGCCCTGCCCGGCCAAGTCCAGGGCATAGATTTCCGCGGAGTTCTTGTCGGATACCGCCAGCAGTTCGCCGCTGCAAAAGCTCAGCCCGGAAATATCCAGGCCGGCGCTGTCGTTCAGCCAGTAGCTTGCCAGCAATTGCGCGGGGTACACGGAAGCCGCCGATACGAAGGATGGCAGCAATGTCAGCAGGCCAGCCAGCAGAAGATTTCTAAGCAAAAGGATTCCAGTGATCAGTCGCGAAAGTTATTGAATTGCAGGGGCTGATCCAGTTCCTTTCCCCGCAGCATGGTCATCACCTGCTGCAGGTCGTCGCGCTTCTTGCCGGTGACACGCACCTGGTCGCCCTGGATCGCCGCCTGCACCTTGAGTTTTTCGTCCTTGATCATTTTGACGATCTTTTTTGACAGTTCCTTGTCCAGGCCGTTTTTCAGAGTGATCGCCACCTTCACCTGCTTGCCGGACTGCTCCTTCTCCCCCACCTCCATGGCCAGCGGATCGATATCGCACTTGACCAGCGCCCCGCGCAGCATGTCCACCATCTGGTCCACCTGGATATCCGCCTCGGCGCGCACCACCAGGGAAAAATCGTTCATCTCCACCTGGGCGTCCACCCCCTTGAAGTCGAAGCGGTTGGTCACCGTGCGGTTTACCTGGTCCACGGCGTTGGTAAGCTGGTGCTTGTCCACTTCGGACACTATGTCGAAGGAAGGCATATTATTCTCCGTTTCCTATTTCCAAATTTCCGGGGTGACTTCCACGCTCTGTGTATCGGAACTGAGCCAGAGCTGGCCATCCTGTATGGTCACATTCAGTTCCATATTGCGCGCCGCCATCGCCGCGATCTGTTCGCAGGCATCCGCCGGCAGGTGGTAGACACGCAAATTGTCGAAGCGCGCCAGCGCATCCCGCTGTTTTTGCCACCAGATCGGCGCGGTGCGGCGCCCGTAACTGTACACCAATACCCGCGCGGCGCGGCCGCTGGCCTTGCGCAGACGCTCTTCCGCCGGCAGACCCACCTCGACCCACAGGTCGATTTCACCACTGAGGTTCCTCAGCCACAGGTCCGCCTCATCGTCGGAGGACAGGCCGCGGGTGAATTCCAGGCCGTCCGCGGCATTGTGGGCGAAGGCCAGCAGGCGCACCATCATCCGCTCGTCGGTCTCCGAGGGGTGGCGTGCCAGGGTCAGCTGGTGTTCGCCGTAGTAGTCCCGATCCATATCGGCAACCTGCAGCCGGGCTTTGAAGATAGTCGCTTTTAATGCCATTACAGCTTCCTATAGGCTGGCGCCACTGTATCCAGGAGCCAGCTATTCTTGGGGTCTCGGGACAAAATACGGGTATCCGGTATGCGTTCAATATTCACCGCCGGCCGCCGGGCCTTGCTGGGCGCCCTGTTCGGCCTCCAGGCCCTGGGGCTCAGCGGCTGTGGCATCAATAGCGTGGCCCGGCGGGATTATATCGCCGCCGTGGAGCGCTACAACCGGGAGATACACACCTTCCTCGGGCGTATCTGGCACGCGGTCCTCTACCGGGACATGCCCCTGCGCGAGACCGTCCAGACCGCCAGTGAATACGCCGGGAAGGCACTGGAAGCGGGCTTCCGGTAACGCGATGATCGAGCGCAGCAGCCAGATCGCCCTCCTCCTGCTCGCGCTGCTCTGTGCGGCCGGGGTGTTGGCGGCAACCCAATTCCCGCTGCTCTCCGGCCGGGTAGTGGACAAGGCTGGTATCCTCAGCCGGGACGCCGCCTTCCAGCTCACCGAATTGATGCAGCAGCACGAAAAGAAGACCGGCAATCAGCTGGTGGTGGTCACAGTGCCCGACCTCCAGGGGCTCACCATCGAGGAGTATGGCTACCAGTTGGGGCGCCAGTGGAAGATCGACGAGAAGGGACGGGACAGCGGGGTTCTGCTGATCGTCGCACCCGACGAGCGCGCGGTGCGTATCGAGGTGGGCTACGGCCTGGAGGGGGCGCTGACGGACGCTCTCTCCGCGAATATCATGCACACCAAGATATTGCCGAAATTCAAAAGCGGCGATTTCGACGGCGGTGTCACCGCGGGCGTGGAGTCCATTATCTCCGCGATCCAGAATGAGTACGTGCCCGAGCCCACCGAGACCGGCGGCGACCGGCGTCTGGCGGTGTTGGTGGGCCTGTTCCTGCTGTTGGTGATGCTGCAGCTGTTCGGCACTTCGGTACTGGGAGCATCCGCCGCCAGCCGGGGATATCGCCGGGGCCGCTACGGCGGCTACTATGGCGGCGGCGGATTTGGCGGTGGTGGCATCGGCGGTGGCGTCGGCTTCAGCGGTGGTGGAGGTGGTTTCGGCGGCGGGGGTGCCTCGGGAGGATGGTGATGCTGGAAGGCCCGCAGCGGCGCAAAGTCGCCGAAGCGATCAGGGAGGTGGAATCGCGCACCGACGCGGAAGTGGTCACGGTACTCGCGCGAGAGGCGGACAACTACCTGTATATCTCCACCCTCTGGGCCGCCTTCCTTTCCCTGTTGCTGGCGCCGCTGGTGCAGTTCCTGCCCTGGTGGCTGGATTACCGCGAGGCCTTCACCCTGCAGTGGCTGCTGTTTATCGCCCTGGCGGTGCTGTTCCGCTGGCGCCCGCTGACCATGCGGCTGGTGCCGAAAAAAGTGAAATACTGGCGGGCCGCCAACCTGGCGCGGCGCCAGTTCCTGGAGCAGGAACTGCACAGTACACGCGGGCACCTGGGGCTGTTAATCTTCGTCGCCGAAGCGGAGCACTATGTGGAAATCCTCACCGACCGCGGGCTGGCCGAGCGGATCACCAACGAAAGCTGGAGTGAAATCGTGGAAAACTTCATTCGCGAGATCAAGCGCGGCAAAACCGCAGAGGCTTTTGTGCACTGCGTGGAAAAGTGCGGGGAGCTGTTGCAGGAGGTCGCTCCGGTCAGCGAGATCAAAAACAAACTGCCCAATCACCTGATTATCCTGGACTAGCGCTATGAAACTGGGAAAACCTGTTACGTTATTCACCCTCGGTACCCTACTGGCCTTCGGCGCCTACTCTATCGGCTGGAATCGGGCAGAGAGCAACGGCGGCAACGGTCGCCTGGCACAGCTGTTCAGCTCCGGCGACAACCTGGAAGACCGGGTGAAAAAACTGGAGGATTCCCTGCGGGACTCCGTTCAGATCCAGACCCGCCTGTTCGACCTGGTGGAGGACCTCAGGAGGCAGATGGAACAGGGAGAACCGGAAGGCATGGAGACCCGCACCGCCGCCACAGTGGGACATGAGGAACCTCCCCACACTCCCCATGACTCCCGTCAGGAGCGCTACCGCAAGTATCGCCAGATGCAGCGCCAGCGCCTGATCGACGCGGGCATCAACCCGGACCGGGCCGAATTCATTCTCGACAAGCAGGAGCGGTTCCAGTACGAACACATGCAGTTGACCTACGAGTACCGCCATCTGGACGACAAATCCACCGCGGAGGCAAACGCCCTGCGCGAGAAACTGGAGATCTACAGCAACCCGCGCAAAATGCTCGAACACGAGCTGAACCCACAGGAGTTCGAACTCTACCTGGAGGTCAATGGCGGGGGCCAGGAACTGCAGATAAGCAATATCGTACCGGACACGCCAGCGGCGGATAGCGGCCTGCGACCCGGGGACAAGATTGTTTCCTACAACGGCGAGCGCGTCTTCCACGCCGGTGATCTGCGTTCACAGATATACCGCGTGGACCCCGGAAAAACGGTACCGGTGGAAATACAGCGCGAAGGGAGCAGTAGTACTGAAACCATCTATGTGCCCAGCGGGCCGCTGGGGGTTCAGGGGTAAGGGGCGGCTGGCGACAGATAAATTCCACCGGCCGCCAGCTCCATTAATCCTGTTCGTCAAAGAGCCCCGGTACGTAGATCCAACCGCGATTGGTATCCGCCGAATCCAGTTTCCATGTGCGCTCCACCAGCAGCGCCCCCGGCAATACCCGCTCCGGCGTCCTATCGGCGCGCTCCTGCAAACCGGGAATAAACAGCTGGTACAGGCGCCGCGAAGCGAGATTGTTGTGCGGCTCCATGCGTACGGGACCATAGCCGTCATCTTTCGGCACTACCACCCGATTGCCCAGGCCACGATATGCCAGCAGAGGGTCCTGTACCCGGACGCGCATCAGCAAGCCCATATCGCTCCACTCCGGCGGCACACAGCACAGGTGTCGCGCAGCCATGGCCACATGTACGCCGTGGGCCTGGGCAAAGCGGGTGAGCTGCTCGAATTCAGCTTTGGCCACCCACCAACCCCCGGTCACCGCCTTGGAAAGCTCGGCACTGCCGCTGGCAAAACGGTACAGAATTGTGCCCCTGTGCAGCTCGTGCCGGGCGGGGGAAATCATGCCACCGGTCTGGGAATAGGCCAGAACTCTGCCGCGCCCGTCCACCAGTGCATTTTTAGGGCGGGTATCCGCTCCCATGGCCCACTGGCGGCTGGTCGGCTCATTGAATTCCTCGCTGTTGACAAACATAGAACATCCCTCTCCTCATTGTTACAAAAGTTTTTCCGGCAGCGGAATATTGGCTTTGGAAACTGACCGGATATCGCAGGCGGAAAATAAAAGCTCCCACAAATGCCGGTAACAACCCCAATGATTTGCGTCCAATAATACCTAAATCGCCCACCCATATGAAAAAAATAAATTCGGGTCAGAGTGAAATTTTAATACCCAGAATAAGAGGAGATTTATTCCGTTTCGACACTGTTGCAGAGTGCAACCGGCAGCACAGAAAGCCTGGACCAGATTGGCGATCCGTTCACATTCATCTGCGGTGGAAGCAAGAAAGATATCTAGGCAAGAGATCGGTGGGATCGGCCCCAATTACTGGGGCCGGGTAATAGACGATACGATTATTCCGCAGTGGTTTCCGGGCGCATATGCGGAAACAGCAACACATCGCGGATCGACGGCGAGTCTGTCAGCAGCATGACCAGGCGGTCGATACCGATGCCCTCCCCCGCTGTGGGCGGCATACCGTATTCCAGGGCGCGGATATAGTCGGCGTCGTAGTGCATGGCCTCGTCGTCGCCGGCGTCCTTTTCCGCCATCTGGGCGCGGAAGCGTTCGGCCTGGTCCTCGGCGTCGTTCAGCTCTGAGAAGCCGTTGGCGATCTCGCGGCCGCCGACGAAGAACTCGAAGCGGTCGGTGACGAAGTGGTTTTCATCGTTGCGCCGCGCCAGCGGCGACACCTCGGTGGGATACTCGGTGATAAAGGTCGGCTGGTCCAGGCGGTGCTCGACGGTCTTCTCGAAAATCTCTATCTGCACCTTGCCCAGACCCCAGCTGTCTTTCAGCGGGATTTCCAGTTTTTCCGCCACCGCGCGGGCGCTTTCCAGATTGTCGATGTCGGAGTGGCTGAGGCCGGGGTTGTAGCGCAGGATGGAATCGAACACCGACAGGCGTGCAAACGGCTTGGCAAAGTCGTAGCTGCTGCCCTGGTACTCGATCGTCGTCGTGCCCAGCACTTCGGAGCAGATGCCGCGCAGCATCTCCTCGGTCAGGTCCATCAGGTCGTTGTAGTCCGCATAGGCCTGGTAGAACTCGAGCATGGTGAACTCGGGATTGTGCCGGGTGGACAGGCCCTCGTTGCGGAAGTTGCGGTTGATCTCGTAGACCCGCTCAAAGCCGCCCACCACCAGGCGCTTCAGGTACAGCTCCGGCGCCACGCGCAGGTACATATCGATATCCAGTGCATTGTGGTGGGTGATAAACGGCCGTGCGGTGGCACCGCCGGGGATCACCTGCAGCATCGGCGTCTCCACTTCCATAAAATCGTGGCCGTTCAGGAAGCGGCGGATATAGTCGATCACCCGCGAGCGGATGCGGAAAACCTCGCGGGACTCCGGCGTGGCAATCAGGTCCACATAGCGCTGGCGGTAGCGCAGCTCCTGGTCGGCAATGCCGTGGAACTTCTCCGGCAGCGGGCGCAGGGCCTTGGTGAGCAGGGTGTACTCCTCGCAGGTCACGTAGAGATCGCCCTTGCCGGACTTGTGCAGTGCGCCCTGCACGCCGACGATATCGCCGATATCCCAGGCTCCGAAGCGCTCCTTGATATCCTTCTGCGCAGCCTTGTCCGCATATAACTGGATGCGCCCGGATACGTCCTGGATCACCATAAAGGGCCCGCGCTTGGCGAGGATGCGTCCGGCCACGCAGGCGCTCTTGCCCAGTGCTTCCAGCTCTTCCTTGGTTTTTCCGCCGAACTCATTCTGCAGATCCGCCGCCAGGTTTTCGCGGCGAAAAGCGTTCGGAAAAGCGTTGCCCTTTTCGCGCAGCGAGGACAGCTTGGCGCGGCGTTCGGCGATCAGTTTGTTTTCGTCTTGCTGGGTATCGGTCATGATGATTTGTCGATTGCGTCTTTGTGGTTGCTCCCCTCTCCCGCTTGCGGGAGAGGGGCTGGGGGAGAGGGACGGGCCTCCGGCCCGCATGCCGAGCTGGAGCTCGGCGCTCCCAGGTTACAGGCCCGCTTTTAAACTCGCTTCGATAAACTGGTCCAGGTCGCCGTCCAGAACCGTCTGGCAGTTGCTGGTCTGCACTCCGGTGCGCAGATCCTTGATGCGCTGGTCATCCAGCACGTAGGAGCGGATCTGGCTGCCCCAACCGATATCCGCCTTGCTCTCCTCCATCGCCTGCTTTTCCGCGGTGCGCTTGAGCATCTCCTGCTCGTACAGTCTGGCGCGCAACATTTTCCAGGCCTTGTCGCGGTTCTGGTGCTGGGAGCGCTCGCTCTGGCAGGCAACCACAATGCCGGATTCGATATGGGTCAGGCGCACCGCGGAGTCCGTCTTGTTCACGTGCTGGCCGCCGGCGCCGGAAGCGCGGTAGGTATCCTCGCGCACCTGGGACTTGTCCACCTCGATCTCGATATTGTCGTCGATCTCCGGCGATACGAATACGGAGGAGAAGGACGTGTGGCGGCGGTTGCCGGAATCGAACGGCGACTTGCGCACCAGACGGTGCACACCGGTCTCAGTGCGCAGCCAGCCGAAGGCGTGGTCGCCCACGAAATGAACGGTGGCACTCTTGATACCGGCCACCTCCCCCGCGGAAACCTCTTCCAGGGTGGTCTTGAAGCCGTGGGCCTCGCCCCAGCGCAAGTACATGCGCAGCAGCATCTCCGCCCAGTCCTGAGCCTCGGTGCCGCCGGAGCCGGCCTGGATATCCAAATAGGCGTTGTTGGCATCCATCTCGCCGGAAAACATACGGCGGAATTCGAGAATGCCCAACTGCTGCTGCAGGCCCTCGATCTCCGACGAGACCTCGACCACCGAGTCCTCGTCCCCTTCCTCCACCGCCATTTCCAGCAGTTCACGGCAGTCGGAAATGCCGGAATCGAGACTCTCAATGGTCTTTACCACAGTCTCCAGGGAGGAGCGCTCTCGGCCGAGTTCCTGGGCGCGGTCGGGGTTGTCCCAGACACTGGGCTCAGCCAGCTCCAGTTCGACCTCGGTCAGGCGCTCTTTCTTGCTGGCGTAGTCAAAGATACCCCCTGAGAACGTCGGTGCGCTCTTCGAGGTCTTTCAGTTGATTGAGGAGGGGATTGATTTCCATGGACTCTCGGATTCCGGACTGTGTTTAAAGCGGCGCGCATTCTACCGCAGCGCGATGGGGGGGTGCCAGTGGCTGGCCCGGGACTCGGGACTCGGGACAATTGTAGGTGGATAAGCGCCAAGCCTATGCGGATGTGCTCGGCACTTATCCGCTCTACCAGTTCGGAAAAGAATGCCGCAACTCGATGCGAAGTCCCTGGCGCCGGGGGCCGTTCGGGAAACGTTTGCCGATGAGGCTGTTGAGCGAACGGCCACCGGCACCGGGGCCGCCACTGGGCCAGGCCCCCTCCCCCAGCCCCTCCCCCGCAAGCGGGAGAGGGGAGCAAACTATCAGGGCGAAGAATGCCGCAGCCCGACACAAAGGCCCTGGTGCCGGGGGCCGTTCGGGAAACGTTTGCCGATGAGGCTGTTG
>NZ_JBOFOC010000057.1:0-3962 GCF_051659245.1 Microbulbifer sp. | reverse complement strand
CGACCTTCGCCCGGCCATGCCGGCCAGAGGTGAAAAGGGAGCCCGCGTCGGGCGTCTACCTAAAGACCACTGGCACCTAAATTTGGTAGCGGGGGCAGGATTTGAACCTACGACCTTCGCCCGGCCATGCCGGCCAGAGGTGAAAAGGGAGCCCGCGTCGGGCGTCTACCTAAAGACCACTGGCACCTAAATTTGGTAGCGGGGGCAGGATTTGAACCTACGACCTTCGGGTTATGAGCCCGACGAGCTACCAGGCTGCTCCACCCCGCATCAACTCTGAGAAACGAAGCCTGGTGCTCTTCGCTTCTCTGCGGTGGGTTGCCCCAACCGCTCAAGAGGCTGCGCATTCTAGGGGCGTCGCCCCGGCGAGTCAAGTCACATCAGGCATTTATTCACACGCCATCTTGTTGGAGCCGCCCGTCGCACAGTATAGATAGAAGAAACAGCACTTCTTCTACCGCCATCCCATAAGAATGCAATTGATATAGATTCTCATTTAATTTAGTATCGCCAACCTTTCAAACCCCCATCAGCCCGGCGACCCGGGCGGCAGATCTGTTTCCACAGGAGCTCCTATGCGCGGTACAAAGACCACTCTAGCGCTGGCCATTTCCCTCATTTCCATCCCGGCCCTGGCCGAAGAGCAGCGCGTCGAAGAGGAGGTGGTGGTAACCGCCGGCCGCACTGAGCGGCCCCTCAGCTCGGTGCCCAACACCGTCACCCTGATCGACCGCGAGGCCCTGGCCGAACAGATCGGCGTAAGCAGCGACCTCTCCACCATTCTCGGCAACCTGGTGCCCAGCTTCTCTCCCAGCCGCCAGAAGCTGACCAACGCCGGCGAGAGCCTGCGCGGGCGCAAGCCGCTGTACATGATTGACGGCGTGCCCCAATCCAACCCGCTGCGTAACGGCGGCCGCGACGGTCACACCATAGACCCGCTGATGCTGGAGCGGGTGGAAGTGATTCACGGCGCCAACGCAATCCACGGCATGGGGGCCTCCGGCGGCATCATCAACCTGGTGACCAGAAAGCCCAGCGGCGAGTTACAGCAGAGCCTGCGGGTGGAATCCGCCTTCCAGCCCGAGGACACCGGCGAGAGCCTGAGCCACAGCGGCAGCTACAGCCTGTCCGGCGAGTTCGGCGGCATCGACCTGCTGGGCAGCGTCAGCTACCGCGAGAGCGGCCTCGGCTACGATGCCGACGGCGAGATAATCGGCTTCGACAACACCCAGGGCGACACCATGGACAGCGAGGCCCTGAACACCTTTATCAAGGTAGGCCACAGCTGGGACGGACAGCGGCTGGAGCTGACGGTCAATCGCTATGAGATCGAAAGCAGCAACGACTGGAAGGCGGTAAGCGGAAACAGGGCCGAAGGCTTACCTGCTTCCGCCAAAGAGGAAACTGTCCCCGGCGACGCGCCGTCCAACGAGGTCACCACCATTAACCTGCAGTACAGCAACGAGGATTTCCTCGGCCACAAACTGCGGATGCAGGCCTTCCGCCAGGACTTTGCCGGTACCTACGGCGGCGGCAACTTCGGCACTTTCCAGGACCCGGCCTACGGAGAGGATATTTTCGACCAATCCCAGAACAACTCGGAAAAGCAGGGGGTGAAAATCACCCTGATCAAGGACGAGTTGGCGGGCGCGCCAGTGAGCCTGGCCTACGGCCTGGACATCCTCGAAGACGAAACCTGGCAGCAGCTGATCCAGACCGACCGCGCCTGGGTGCCGGAAACCCGCTACGAAAATATCGCGCCCTATGCACAAGTGGAGTTCACCGGTATCGACCAACTGGTAATTACCGCCGGCCTGCGCCGCGAAATCTCCAAACTCGAGGTGGACGATTTCACCACCATCTTCGACAACGATGGAGGCCAGTTTGTCGAGGGCGGCAATCCGGAATTCAGCGAGACCCTGGGCAATATCGGCGCTACCTATCAGTTCAATGACGCCTGGCGGCTGTTCGCCAACTACGCCGAGGGCTATTCCATGCCGGACGTTGGCCGCGTGCTGCGGGGCATCGACGTCCCGGGCCAGAGTGTGAAGAGCTTTCTCGACCTGCAGCCGATTCTCACGGAAAACAAGGAAGTCGGTGTCGACTTCAGCGTGGAAAAATTTGCCGCACAGCTGGCCTACTACGTCTCCGACTCCGATTTCGGCCAACGGCTGAACCGCGGTGACGACGGCATCTACACCGTCAAGCGGGAGAAAACCGAGATCGACGGCCTCGAGTTCCGCGGCCAGTGGTTTGCCGACGACAAAGATACCCTGGAACTGCGCTACGCCTACAGCGATGGCCGTTACGACTCCGACCAGGACGGCAAGGTCGACAGCGATCTGGACGGTGCCAATATCGCCCCGAACCGCGTCAACCTGAGCTGGGCGCGCAGCTGGAGCGACCGCCTGAGTACGCGGCTACAGGCCAACCTGCTGCTGAACCGGGATTTCGAAAACAGCGCGGGCGAGACCGTTGCCGAGTTCGACGGCTACACTACCATCGACCTGAGCGCCAACCTCAAAGCCCTGGACGGCGATTTCACGCTCGGGTTGCAGAATCTCACCAACGAGGACTACTTCACCTACCATGCGCAGACTGTCGGGCGAGACACCACCTACTTCAAGGGACTGGGCCGCAGCGTAAACCTGTCCTACTCGCGTTTATTCTAACTCCCATATTCGCCTGCAAGCAGGCAAAGAGTTCATGCGAAAACTCAAATGCGGAAAATATTTTTTACCCTGCACAAATACGCGGGACTGACTCTCGGCCTGCTGCTGACGATGATCGGCGCCACCGGCAGCCTGCTGGTGTTCGACCACGCGCTGGACGAAAAACTCGCACCGGAGACCGTCGACTTCTCCCCTTCCGACAGCCCCGCCACCTTCACCGAAATAGTGGCCGCCGCGCGCGCAGCCGTGCCCGGCAGCACGCCCCAGCGTGTCCATATCGCCCGCGCCGAGGGCAGCCCCCATGTGGTGCGCTTTCCCGGTCCCGAGGGCGCGCCGGGCCCGATAGAGGTCAGTGTTTCCCCCACCGAGGCCCGGGTCCTGGCCGTGCGCGGCTGGGGCGAGTACACCATGAGCTGGATCTACCGGCTGCACTACACGCTGCTGGCCGGCAATACCGGCAAGACGGTGGTCGGCTTTATGGGTTTGGCGTTACTGATCTTTTGCATCAGCGGACTGGTGATCTGGTGGCCGCGGGGGAGACGCTGGAAACGCGCTTTCACCATCAAGCGCGACGGCAATCGCTTCCGCTTCTACTTCGACCTGCACAAGGTGTGTGGTATCTACCTGCTGCCGGTGCTGCTGATGATCGCCTTTTCCGGTGTCAGCATCGTGTTTCCGCTGCAAGTGGAAAAACTGGTGAGCTGGATGATGCCGCTGGAGCCGCGCGGCTCCTGGGGTCAATCGCAGATCACCGGCGCACCGCCCCTGGACCCCGACAGCGCCGTGGCCATAGGCAGGAAAATATTTCCGCAGGGAGAGCTGAAGCGCATCTACCTGCCGCAAAGCGCCGCCGACAGCTACGGACTGACCTTCAGGCAGGAAGGCGAACCCTGGCGCAACCACGGCGCCAGCTTTGTGCGCCTGGACCAGTACAGCGGTGAAATATTGATGGTCCACGACGTAACCAAAATCGCCGCCGGCAACCAGTTTCTCACCTGGCAGTTCCCGCTGCACAACGGCGACGCGCTGGGCCTGATCGGGCGCTTGCTGGTATTGATTACCGGACTGGCGCCGGGGCTGTTGTTTTTTACCGGGTTTTATCTTTGGTGGAAGAAGCATCAGCTGGCCAACAGGCCCACTAGCGTTGTAGGGTAAGCGTCCGGCGATCACACCTTGTCAGCTGGTTGCCAGTTATGTGGCAACAGTTCCCTGATAGCGCTGGCGCGCTGGGTCGGTAGCCGATCCAGAACATCCTTCAGGTAGGCGTGGGGATCAAGCCCATTCATTCGC
>NZ_JBOFOC010000056.1:0-1087 GCF_051659245.1 Microbulbifer sp. | reverse complement strand
ATGGATGGAAGTAGGAGTGCCGCGGCCAGTGGGTCGAGCCCGACCAGCTCGCCGTTTGCGGAGGTCATCGCATCGCTCGCGGTCCTCCACCAGGAACAACATCGGGCGCTGTTGCAGATGCGGGAGGACCAGGATATGCAGTTCCAGGCGGTTCTCCAGGCGCAGCGCGAGGACCGCGAGACGTTCCGGAGCTGGATGCACCGGGAGGTTCAGACGGGGGCTCGTGCCGACCTGGTGCTCTCGAAGATGGGGCCCGCAGGACGATCCCGAGACATTCCTGGACCTCTTCGAGCGAGTGGCGGAGTCCAGTGGATGGCCTGGGGATCAGTGGGCCCTCCGACTGTTACCTCTACTATCCGGAGAGACCCAGGTCGCCGCGCAACAGCTGCCCCCGGAGAATCTCCTGGTGTATGCTGAGCTTAAGAAGGCCATCATACAGCGGGTCGGCCGGAGCCCTGAGCAACACCGCCAGCGATTCCGGCCCTACCTGTTGGCTCAGCAGCTCAGGGACTCATGCCGCAAATGGCTGATGGCCGAGGGAAGTGACGTCGGGAAGATCGTCGATCGGGTGGTGCTGGAACAATTCACGTCCTGTTTACCCAGCAAAACACGTGCCCTGGAGTCGGGGACACCTTACCAGCAGTCTCACTCCCACCGCCGGTTTACCGACCGACACCACCTCCGCGGACCCGTCCGCCCATTCCGGGGAGAGGCTTCACCCGCGGGCGAGCGTTCGGGGCCGGTCCGCAGGATGGAGCTGGAGCCTCGGCCGGGAGGCACACCGGAGCGGACATGCCCGGAGCTTCCCACACCCCACACTATCCCTCAACTGCCGCACCCTCCTCACGCCAGTGGACGGGCCCACTCCCTGCCGCCAGGGCGGCGGGAAGGCCTGGGCCGGCATGTTGGCGCTGTGGGGACCCGGACCATTCCGTAGACCGATGCCCGGTGATGGAGGTGGGGACCATGATCCGGGTCCCCGACGAGCCACGAGCTGCCCCTGGTCCGGCCGGCCTGTACCAGATACCTGTGAGTATAGGGGGGGGTACATACCAGGCTTTGGTGGATTCAGGTTGTAACCAGACCT
>NZ_JBOFOC010000055.1:0-18975 GCF_051659245.1 Microbulbifer sp. | reverse complement strand
GGCCGCTAAGCGGCCAGATGCAAGGCGCACTTGCGCCGGCGTAGTCATTCTACGTCAAGCAAGTGCAACGCCGCAGATGGCTGCTTAGCGGCCCGCCCGAAGGGAGCCCCCCCTCTTCACCAATCGAGAGGGCCCACAGTGGCGTTGCAGCTCTTGAAAATGGAATGACCATTCCCTGCGAGCTGCGCCTAACTGTGAACAATCTGGGGGGCTCTGGTATCACTATTTAGTTCCATACAGGACACTAGCTTCTCCGTTTCTTAGTACAGCTGTCATATTCTCCGCTTAGGCTGATAGAGTAACTCTCAACAACCAGAAAAAAGACAACCGTGAAAAGATTCACTCGGCGCGATTTTATCAAGGCCGCCCTGGCCACCTCCGGCGGCGTGCTGGTATCCACCCCGCTGCAGGCCATGACCAGGCCCGCCTTTCCCTCCGAGGTCACTTTCCAGCACGGTGTCGCCAGTGGCGACCCGCTGCAGGATGCCGTCATCCTCTGGACCCGGGCCTCGCCGGCTAAGGGTGGTGAGTCGGTGGGCCCGGTGAAAGTGACCTGGGAGCTGGCCCGGGACAGCCAGTTCACCGATGTATTACGCAGGGGCAGCGCGAACACGGATCTCGCCCGGGATTACACCATCAAGATCGACGTGCGCGGGCTGGAGCCGGGTGCCAGCTACTTTTATCGCTTTATCGGCGCCAGTGAACAGAGCCCCGTGGGCCGCACCAGGACCCTGCCCGAGGGCAGGGTGGAGCAGGTGAAGCTGGCAGTTTTCTCCTGCTCCAACTATCCCGCCGGCTATTTCAATGCCTACCAGTTGGCGGCGCAGAGAGACGACTGGGACGCGGTGCTGCACCTGGGCGACTACATCTACGAATACCCCGCCGACGGCTACGCCACCGAGCGCTCGGCGGAGATAGGCCGCGCACTGCCGGAAGACAACGTCGGCGAACTATTGACCTTGACGGACTACCGCAAGCGCTACGCCCTCTACCGAACCGATACCGGCCTGCAGGCGCTGCACGCGGCGGCGCCCTTTATCGCCGTGTGGGACGATCACGAGATCACCAACGACACCTGGAAGAGCGGTGCGGAAAACCACAATGAGGGCGAGGGCGACTTCTTCGCCCGCCGCGCCGCGGCGGTGCAGGCCTATTATGAGTGGCTGCCGATCCGCCCGCCGCAGGGAGAGAGAAATCCGCAGATCTACCGCAGCTTCCGTTTCGGCGACCTGCTGGACCTGCATATGCTGGACACCCGTGTCATCGGCCGCGACCGGCAGATCGATTTCGCCGGCTATATCGGCGAGGACGGCAGCTTCGACGGCCGCTCCTTTGCCGCGGCAATGGCGGACCCAGAGCGCACCCTCCTCGGCAAAAAGCAGCTCGCCTGGCTGGACGAGACGCTGGAGCAATCCACCGGCCACTGGCAGCTGCTGGGCCAGCAGGTGCTGATGGGCAGAATGCACCTGCCGGCGGAGATCATGATCAATTACGCCACCGGCGGAAAGGAAAATCCCACCGCCGAGCTTGCGGCGTTGAAAGCGGCCAGCTCGCGGGGCGAGCCGTTGAGCGACGCCCAGCGCGATCGCCTGGCACAGCGTGCGCCCTACAACCTCGACGCCTGGGACGGCTATGCGGTAGAGCGCGAGGCACTCTACCGGCGCATTGCCGAGCTGAACAAAAACCTGGTGGTAGTGGCGGGAGACACCCATAACGCCTGGTACAGCCACCTGAAAGACGTCAGTGGGCGCATGGTGGGGCTGGAATTCGCCACGCCCAGCGTCACTTCGCCGGGGATGGAAAGCTATCTCAAGCTGGACGACAAGTCCGCCCAGGAATTGGCCCAGGGCATGTCACTGCTGATCGACGACCTGCAGTACTGCAACCTGCACCAGCGCGGCTATATGGCGCTGACCTTTCGCAGGCAGCAGGTGCAGGCGGAGTGGAAATTCATCGATAACATCGACAGCACCGAATTTACCGAGGCCGGCAACCACAGGGTGGTGCACAGCCTGGCCTGATCCGGGTTCTCTGAATCAGCACAGAATCCAGTTTGTAGGATGGGCAAAGCGCAGCGTGCCCATCAGGACTGCGGAAGATAGGCACGCTACGCGCCCTTGATATCGCGGGGAAACCGAAGGCTTTACCTGAGTTGCGCTTTTGGGCAACTCATATACGAAAAGACCACCGCGAGGGTGGTCTTTTTGGTTTATGGCCCCAGAGGGTTCGAAAGGCTGATGTAACTGATTGATTTATCTATGATTGCTGGTGCCTGTTTGGTGTTAATGCCCCCAGATGTGCCCCCAAATGTTGCGGGTAGAGGCAAGGTCGGAGCCTATCGCCGGGGCCGCGCTGGTGGAGAACCGGTCACTCACTGCGAGGGCTGTGTGGCCCGCTTGGCATTAGTAGGGGGCATCGCTGACGATAAATGCGTTGGCATCGAACACCTTTTCCCCCTGCTCCTTCAGCTCCTCCTTGTACAAGCGTAGAGCTACGATGTCGTTGAGGGCGTCGGCCCCCTCGTCGGAGTCTTCGCCGAATTCCTCTACCCGTTTGAGTAGTTCCGCCTCCCTTGCGTGGAGCGACACCCAGAGCAGGTTAAAAGTGCTTCTGTCCACCTTGAGTTCGAGTTCGCGCATTTATGCCTGCCTCTTGAATACTTTTCGACAGTGTATCGCTACCTGTTCCAGTAAACCTATGTACTGGTTCAGGGGCATGTTGTGAGTCGGCACCAGCATGTGGTGCCCTTTCGAGCCCCGCTCTACTAGCTTTAGCCCCAGCGGGAAGGCTGTCCCGCTGCGAATCTCCCATACCCAACCTGACAAAGGGCTCCTATTAAGCCCTTCCCGGTTGAACACGCTGACGCCGTTACCATCGGCTACGATGATTTCTACATCGTTGACGGTTGTCGTGTTTATTTCGCGGGGTCTCACTGCGGACAGGCGGGAGGAGGTGGAGTTCCCAAGCCGGTACAGGTCTTCTTTCGAGATATAGAGATTTTCGGAGTTCATAGCCAGTCGTCCTTATCCATGGCAGGGCTTGTAGGGGCGGCCATATTGCCACCAGCGCAGCGGGGGCGAAGAGACCCAGGTCACAGTTCCCAATCGCACCAGTCCGCCAGGCGGGGAGTTTCTATAGTCCTAAAAAGGGCGGCATTTCGCCACGCTTGCAGAGTTCCGGCCTAGCCCCGCTCCGCGAGGCACCGCACAAGCGCCTGAAAGCGGGGTTACAGCGCGTTTCTGGCTCTTTCCCTACTGCCCCCAGGCGGCAAAGCGGCTACAGGTTTTCTGATGCCGTTCTACGCGCTACGCGTAATGCTCATTCATGGGGTTTGTTTTCGCATTTCCGCTGCCACATACCCGTGTGCGTATGCGTAATGGTAGCCTTCCTGACGCTAACATTTGCTAACAGACCTACTGCCCGCGCGCGTACGCGTAATGGGAGAACCTAACAAAACCAGACATCCAGGCGGCAACACTGCCCGCGCGCAGGAATGTGGCAGGGTTTACATGGGGTTGTTTCGCGGGGCGGCCTAGGCGAGCTGGTGGTAGTGACTGCCTTGTGCCCGGTCGCTGGGTAAATGTCCTATGGGTACATGGTATATATGTAGATAGGTGTCCGTGTGGCGGCCTAGAGAAATAGCGAAAATCGCAAATATAGGGCCGTGTGGCGGCCTAGAGAACCCGAATTTTCTTTACTATAGGGCCGTGTGGCGGCCTAAGCCTAAGCCGTGTGGCGGACATCAGAAAATCGAAATTCAGGCCGCGCCGCCCTTCCACGTATTCGGGGCGGTCACAGTTGCCCCCAGTTCCAGCTTGCCCCCGCACTCGTCGATTGGCCGCCAGCTTAGTGCGTAGAGGCTGGCCACGTTGGGGCGCCTTCCTTGGCGCGTTTGAATCAAAAAGCCACTTTCCAGTAGTTCCCCCAGCGCCTTTCTCAGTTGGTCATTGCTAGTCCAGCCGTGCGGACGCATAACCGAAAATGACGCGCACAGGTCGCCGTTATTGCGCCCGTTGTATTGCGCCGCCAATGGAAACAAGAGCGCCTTGGCTCGCGGTGAGAGTGTGGCAAACTTGGGATGCGCCAACATTTGGATAGGGAAGGCGGCGAACTTCCCGCCGCCAGCCTTCCGCTTGCCCTGCCTGTATCCTTTGGCCATTAGTCCCCCAGCTTGCGCGCGGATCGAATGCGGGGCGGTTCCGCTGTCGGGTCGCCCACCGCTTCCGGGGTTGCGGTCAGTTCGTCATTGAGACGCCGCGCCGCTATCGCCAGCGCTTCCGCCTCGCTGTTGGCTTTCACCAGCATTGGGACGGTGATTGCCTGCTCTATGGTGATTTCGTATCTCATAGGGCACCCCCAAGGCGTCCCCTATCGTTTTCGGACAGGTGGTAAATGCCATGCTGTCCGGCCAGGCCGTCACGGTCTATGTGCGGGACAAGCCGACAGGGAATATCGAAACCGCGCCGCCTGAGTTGCGCCACTACTTCGGGGCCGTTGCTGGCCCCGGTGATGCGGTCCAACTCCTCACGGCTTCGGGGGCGCTCCAGCAGGGCCGATACCGCCCGCAACTGGCGTGGGGTGAAGCGTACCCGCTTGGGTGTGGTAGAATTGCCGGTGTCTGCTTTTTCGGTTCCGCCCTGTGCCGGGGTTCTGATTCCTTCCATGATTACACCTCCTCGGCCTGAGCTTCTGCAATCAGCTCGCGTTGTAGCTCGCGGATGTAACCGGACTTCCAAACAGATGTTTTCGGACCCAGCCTAATGGGGCGTTCCACCTTGCCCCGTTGTACCCATGCCCACCAGGTGCTCAAGCCAATACCCAGGTACCGCGCACACTGTTTCGCGCGGCAAAACGCGTCTGGGTCTTGGGGGAGAAGAAATTGATTCGACATTGCATAGCCTCGCTGTTTGTTGCTGAGGCTTTACAAGGTATTTAGGGTGGTGCGGTAGTTGTCCAGCGGTAGTAGTTGGGGATTGCGGTACTACCGCTGCGGCAGTACCGCCGATTTATGCGGGCTCTATCTGGATATGGAAGGAAAGTTTTTTTGCGGTACTACCGCTGCTTTTCCTTAAATTCGCCGGGATTCTTGTTGTCTTTCGGGTTGGTGGCCGGAGCAAGCCGCTTCCTGGCTGTCGGTCCCAATTCCGGCCAATGGTTTTCAAGCCAAGAAGTTACTGCCGTTGTGTGCTTTACGTGCTCCGGCCTTTCGCCGTTCTGATAAAGCGCTTCCCAGGCTGCAAGTGCGGCGTGAAGGTCTGGCGCATAATTGGGATGATTGGGGTCTTTTGCCGGGTGGTCTTTTGGAGCTGGCGGACCATCGTTGTTTTCCGGTGAGTTCGGCACCAAACCTTTTTCGACTGCCCATCTTAACCACGGAATCTCAATTTTTTCGACTCTGCCCACTGCAAATAATATGAGACTGGGTAATCAAGTTTGGCGGCTCCACATGGCCCCCGCCGTACCGCCTGACTCGCGTCATGTGCGGTTGCGTGCCAGATACGGCTTATCCGTTCGTACAAACGCTTGTATTCTCTGGCTCTCACCTGCTCATTGGTGCTCATGCGCGATTCGATGGTTTCTCCCGTGAGTAGCACCACCTTTTCCAAATAGCCTGAGATGCCAATTTTCGAGTGGAGAGGGTCAGTATTGCATATCAGGTGAATCGCGGTTACTGGCTCCCAAAAGTCTGCTTTCAAATGAACTTCAAGTTCGCCGTATGCTGCGTACCCGATAGCGCTCATATCTCCCCCCTTTGCAGAGAATCCCTTGATTTAGATTCAGCGCCAGGCCGCCAAGGGTCGCGGCTTTTCGGGAGCTACCCTAGGCGCTAAAATTCGGTTGTTATTGGGCGCCGAACTGGACGGTTATCACATTGCCGGCCTTGGTCTGCTCGCGCAGGTTGTCCAGGTAATCGGCCCATCGTTGCATCATGGCCACGCGCTGGGGCAGGTGCTTGGTGCGGTTATAGGCGGCGCCGTTGGCGTCTTTCACTGAGTGCGCCAATTGGTGCTCGATATGCTCCACCCGCTCGTTTAGCTCTTCGTCCAGCAGGGTGCGGGCCATGGCGCGGAAGCCGTGGCCGGTCATCTGGTCATTGCCATAGCCCATATTGCGCAGGGCGACGCGTACGGCGTTTTCAGACATGCAACGGCTTGCACCTTTGGGGGAGGGGAACACATAGCGGAAACGGCCTGTAAACGGCTCCAGGTCGCGCAGGACGGCCACCGCCTGGCGGGCCAGCGGGATTATGTGGGGCTCGCGCATTTTCATCTTGGCGGCAGGCAGCTCTATCCGCTGGTCCTCCCAGTTGATTTCCGCCCACTCCAGGGCGCGGAGTTCGCCGGGGCGGCAGAACAGCAGCGGGGCCAGTTGCAGCGCCGCCCGTACCGTGGGGGTGCCCTGATAGCCGTCTATGGCCACCAGCAGCCTGCCGGCGGCCGCCGGGGTGGTAATCGCGGAGAAGTGCTTTTTCTGCGCCGGTTGGAGCTGGTCGCCCACCACGGCGGCGGGGTCATTGGTAGCCCGGCCCCCGGCAATGGCGAAGCGGAATACCTTGCTGGCGGTTTGCTTGGCGCCCTTGGCGGTGTCGATAGCGCCGCGTCCCTCGATTCGCTTTAGGACGGTCAGCAGTTCCGGCGGGGTTATGTCGGTGATGGGGCGGTTGCCCAGGTAGGGGAATAGGTCGCGCTCCAGCATTCGCAAGGTGCGGTAGCGGTAGCTCTCCGATTTGCCGCCCATCTTGGTTGCGTACCAGTCGCGGCCCACCGCCTCGAAGGTGTTGGTTGCGGCCTCGTAGTTTTCCGCCTGCCGGGCCTTGCGGTGGTCGCCGGGGTCTATGCCGTCCAGCAGCAACTGGCGGGCCTCGTCGCGTTTCTGGCGGGCTTTCTTGAGGCTGGTTTCTGGGTACACCCCCAGGGCAAGCTGGCGCTCTTTTTTATTGTGGGGGTGGCGGTACTTGAGCCGCCAGTAACGGGCGCCGGTTTTTGTAACCAACAGGTACATGCCCTTGCCGTCGCTGAGCTTGTAATCCTTGTCCCTTGGCTTCGCTTGTTTTACTTGAAGTTCAGTCAGTGCCATAGCGCTATCCCAGTAGTGGTGGGGGCTGTGGCCGATTTTGGGGGCACCTACTGGCGCGGATTTCCCAGGTGCCCCCAAATCTGCCCCCAGATACCCCCAGATTTGGGGGCACAAATAAGACTAATCTGGACGCAAATATAACGCGGAAGGCTAGGCGTGTCGCGGGGTGTGGGGCTTTGTTGGATTAACTGAGATGGGAAGATGGCCCGCCCCAGAGGATTCGAACCTCTGACCTTCGCCTCCGGAGGGCGACGCTCTATCCAGCTGAGCTAGGGGCGGGTCGCGGTCTGGCCTGTTGCCAGTGCGGACGCGGATTATACAGAAGGGGGGCTACGCGGCAAAGCGGATTGGGGCTATAGAGGCTATAAAGACTGGCGCTCTTCGCAGCGGGCGCCGCAAAGCTTATAATGCGCCGCTAGGTAGAGGTATGCGGCACAGTGCCGAAAGTCTACGAGCCGCCTGTTGCGGCCGCTAGGGGGATTTGATGAAGAGTATTCTGGGTGTTGTGGCGGCGCTGGCCCTGGGCGCGGCGGCCGCGGTGGCGCAGTCGGTGGACGAAGAGATTGCCGAGCGGATCGCGCCGGTGGGCGAGACCTGCATGAAGGGCGAGGAGTGCGCCGCAGCGGTTGCGGCGGCGCCCGCGGCAGGCGGCGGTGCACGCAGTGGTGAAGAAGTGTACAAGGGCTCCTGTTTCAGCTGCCACGGCACCGGCGCTGCCGGAGCGCCCAAGATGGGTGATGCCGCCGCCTGGGGGCCGCGGATCGACAAGGGCATCGACACTCTGTACACCCACGCGATCAACGGCTTCAACGCCATGCCGCCCAAGGGGCTGTGCATGGACTGCAGCGAGGACGAGGTGAAGGCCGCTGTGGACTATATGGTGGAAGGCAGTAAGTAAATAGTTGCTTACTTCTGTTGCAAAAAGGCCGCTCGTTGAGCGGCCTTTTTGTTTGGGAGGGGTGAACCTTGTGTTCGCCCTCTGGCGGGCCTTTGGCCCGCTTGCGGAGCTGGAGCTCCGCGGTCCCGGGGCGGCCCTCTCCCCCGGCCCCTCTCCCATAAATGGGAGAGGGGAGCATTCAATCGAACATGCTTAGGAGGGAACCCAACGTCTCCTCCCCCTTGGCCTGATTCTGCTCCGGCGTGGCCTTGCCGAATCCCTCCAGTTCCACATCCTCCTCCGGCAGTTCGTCAAGGAAGCGGCTGGGGGTGGTGTCGTGGTTTTCGCCGAATAGTTTGCGCTTGCCGGCCAGGGTCATGGTGAGGGTCTTCTGGGCGCGGGTGATGCCCACGTAGGTGAGGCGGCGCTCTTCCTCGATATTGTCGTCCTCGATGCTGTTGCGGTGCGGCAGCAGGTTTTCCTCCATGCCGATCATAAACACGTGGGGGAATTCCAGGCCCTTGGCGGCGTGCAGGGTCATCAGGCTGACCTTGTCGGTGGCCTCTTCCTCCTCCTGGCGGTCGAGCATATCGCGCAGGATCAGCTTGGCGATGGCCTGTTCCAGGCGGATGTCCTGCTCCAGTTCGTCGTCGATCTTCTCCATGCTCTTGTTCAGGGATTCCAACAGCCAGAAGACGTTCTCCATGCGCTTCTCGGCGACTTTCTCGCTGCTGGCGTTCTGGTTCAGCCAGCCGGCGTAGTCGATATCGTCGAGCATTTCGCGCAGGGCGGCGTCCGGGCTGTTCTCGCGGCAGTTGCGGGCCACGCCTTCCAGCCACAGCGCGAAGCGGTTCAGGCGCTCGTAGCCCTGCTCGTTGATATGCTCCTTAAAGCCGATCTCGGAGCAGGCGCTGAACATGGAGATTTCGCGGGTTTTCGCATAGTTGCCCAGGGCCTCCAGGGTGCTGGTGCCTATCTGCCGGCGGGGGGTGTTGATGATGCGCAGGAAGGCGTTGTCGTCGTCCGGGTTCACCAGCAGGCGCAGGTAGGCCATCACGTCCTTGATCTCGGCGCGGGCGAAAAACGAGGTGCCGCCGGACATCTGGTAGGGGATCTGGTGCTCCTGCAGTTTCATTTCCAGCAGGCGCGCCTGGTGGTTGCCGCGGTAGAGCACCGCGAAGTCCATGAACTTGCAGCCGCGGCGGGATTTCTGCAGGAAGATTTCGTTGGCGATCCGCTCCGCCTCCTCGTTCTCGCTGCCCACCTTGATCACACGGATCTCTTCGCCCATGCCGCGGTCGGACCACAGCGCCTTGTCGAATTCGTGGGGGTTGTGGGCGATCAGGTGGTTGGCCACCTTGAGGATGCGGCTGGTGGAGCGGTAGTTCTGCTCCAGCTTGATCAGGCGCAGGTTGGGGAAGTCCACCTTCAGCTGGCTCATGTTCTCCGGGCGCGCGCCGCGCCAGGCGTAGATGGACTGGTCGTCGTCGCCCACCACGGTGAGGCCGCCGCGGCCGCCCACCAGCAGTTTCACCAGCAGGTACTGGGAGTTGTTGGTGTCCTGGTACTCGTCCACCAGCAGGTAGCGGATCTTTCTGCGCCAGCGGGCCAGCAGCTCCGGGTCCTGCTCGAACAGCTGCACCGGCAACCCGATCAGGTCGTCGAAGTCCACCGCGTTGTAGGCCTTGAGCGCGTCGCAGTAGCGCCCGTAGGCAATGGCGATGGCCTGCTCGCCGGCGCTCTGGGCCTGTTCCAGGGCCCGGCGCGGCGTGAGCATATCGTTCTTCCAGTTGGAGATCTGGTTCTGCACCCGGTCCAGCAGGTCGGTGTCCAGGTCGCCGTCGCGCAGCATCAGCTCCTTGATCAGGCCGCGGCTGTCCTCGCTGTCGAACAGGGAGAAGCCGGGCTTGAAGCCGGCGGTGCGGTACTCCCGGCGCAGGATGTTCAGCCCCAGGTTGTGGAAGGTGGACACGGTGAGCCCGCGGGAATTGCGCGATTTGCCACCGCCGGGCCCGCTCAACAGCTTGCTCACCCGTTCCTTCATCTCCCGCGCCGCCTTGTTGGTGAAGGTCAGCGCGGCGATATGGCGCGCGGCGTAGCCGCACTCCTCGATCAGGTAGGCGATTTTGCGGGTGATCACGCTGGTCTTGCCGGAACCGGCGCCGGCCAGCACCAGGCAGGGCCCGTCGATATACTTCACCGCTTCCGCCTGGCGGGGGTTGAGCTGGGACATGGACAGAGATACATCGCAAATGGGTGTCGAGGCGGCGATTCTATCAGTCCTGGCTGCCTGTGAGTGGTTGGCAGTCGGCAAGTGTTTAAAAATTGACCAGATGTGCCAGGGAGAATAAAGAAGAAATATTCGCAGGGAAAATTTTGCGGCCCACTGGGGGAAAACTTTCCGCGGCTCGTCTACCTGCGTGGAGACATAAGGGCACCTCTAAAAATCGTAATTTTGACTTGTGCCGTAGGGTGCGCCGCGCGCACCATCAGGGCCGGTGCGGACTGCAGACTTTTTGATGCGCGCGGCGCACCCTACGGTCGCAACAAATAGAGATGCCCATAATAATTTCAATAATTCAGAGTGGTTCTATGGCGAAGGATGAGACTCTGGCGGACATCTTTATCGGCGTTCGCGGCAGCCTGGCGCGGCTGGTTTCCAGCATAGCGCCGCCGAAGGAGATAGAGGACATAGTCCAGGAGACCTATGTGCGCGTCTGCCAGGCGGCCAGGCGTGGGCCTATCGACCAGCCGCGCTCCTTTATGCTGCGCACCGCCCGCAACCTGGCGCTCGACTACGTCAAGCGCGCCGAGTCGCGGCTGGCGGTGAGCATGGATGAGGAGTTCGATCTCAGCCCTGAGCCGGGTCACGGGACTGACCGCACCTACGAAATTGTCGCCAGCAATGAGGAGTTCGCGCACTTCTGCGAGGCGGTGCGGCAGCTGCCGGTACAGTGTCGCCGCGCATTTGTATTGAAAAAGGTTTACGGCTATTCGCAGCGGGAAATCG
Organism: Microbulbifer sp.; assembly: GCF_051659245.1. NCBI lineage: Bacteria > Pseudomonadati > Pseudomonadota > Gammaproteobacteria > Cellvibrionales > Microbulbiferaceae > Microbulbifer > Microbulbifer sp. Next base: position 8,011 of record NZ_JBOFOC010000055.1, on the reverse strand, counting down.
CCCGCCAGCTGAATATCAGTGAGAGTACGGTGGAAAAACATATCGCCACAGGAATCAAGCGCTGCACCCTGTTCATGCTGCAGCAGCGCAACAGCGGCTCCCCGGATGCCGGCCCGTGCGCCGTGTCCGGCGCCGGCCGCGGGGGGCGCCCATGAGCAACGTCTACCAATTGCCCGACCGCGAGCGCTGCCTCGACGAGGCCAGCGAATGGCTGGCCAGGCTCGACCGCGGCCTGGATGAATCTGAGACCCGCGACTTCCAGCGCTGGCTGGCGGCCAGCCGCGAGAATAGCGACACTTTCATGCAGATTGCCGAGCTGTGGGACAAGATGGACGCGCTGTCGCGGCTCGCCGACCTGTTCCCGCCGCTGGCGGAGAAGAAGCCGTCGTTCGGCCGCTGGCTCGCCGCGGCCGCCTCGGTATTGTTGGTGCTGGGTGCGGCACTGTGGCAGGCTGGCATGCTGGCGGGCGCGCCGGCTTCGCGGCTGGCGTCCACCGTCGACAAGGTATACGAGACCGCGATCGGAGAGCACTCCACGGTCAACCTGCCGGACGGCTCCGTACTGGTGCTGAACACCGACAGCCTGGTGCGCGTGCACTACACCCTCACCAGCCGCCTGATCGCGCTGGACCGGGGCGAGATCAATGTCCGGGTGGCACGCGACAGGCAGCGGCCCCTCAGCGTACTGGCCGCCGGTCGGGTGGTGCAGGCGGTGGGCACCGTCTTCAACGTGCAGCTGCGGCGCGATCGGAGTGTGGAACTGATCGTCACCGAGGGCAGGGTGCGGGTCGCCGATGGGCAAAATGAGAGCCCCAACGCTGCGCGCAGCGAGCCGCAGCCGCTGCCCGTCACGGCCACTGCGGTCTCCGGGGGCGAGCGGCTGCTGATGAGCGGGGAGCGCCCGCAACCGGAACAGGTGGAGAAAATCGAGCCGGCGGAGATGGATGCCAGGCTGTCCTGGCGCAGCGGCAACCTGGTGTTCCGCGGCGAGCCGCTGGAGCAGGCGGTGGCCGAAATCAGCCGCTACACCTCGGTGAAATTCCGTATTGAGGACGAGCAGCTCAGGGGTGTGCGCGTGGCCGGCCTTTTCCGCACCGGCGATATAAAAGGATTGCTCCGCACCCTGAACGACAATTTTGATATTGCCAACGAGCGCATCGACGAACAGACGGTGATATTGAGGGCGCGCCGCGAGGAGCAGGGAGAGGGGCGCTGAGCGATCGAAAATAGCAGCGAAAAACTCTTATCGCTCAAGTTTCGGAGTTCAGGGACGGACTATCGGTGGTACCCAGTCCCCGGCCCTGCCCCGAACTCCGAAACTTGAGTAATCAGTCGCCCGATAGAAAACATGGCAACAAAATAATAACCAGATGCATTAAAAACAGTGACCCGATGGCGGAAATTTCCGGCCGAGTCGTCTTCCAACCACGCCGCTGAAATTGTGGCGTCCGGGAAAGACGACAGGGCTTTATTTCAGTGTTTGACCTTCAGCCTGCTGATGATGAGTTCCTCATCCCTGCTGGCGGATGGCGCTCGCCTACACGAAAAAACTCCCTTCAATATTCCCCGGCAGAGAGCGGACATCGCGCTCACGGAGTTTGCCGAGCAGGCCGACGTGACCCTGATCTTCCCCTACGACAAAGTGCGGGAAATCAGCGCGCAGCGGCTGGTGGGAAGCTACCCGATCGATGAAGCGGTAGAGATTCTGCTTCGGGGTACCGGCCTCAGGGCAATGGTGGGCGACGATGGCCAGCTGACGATAACAGCAGGACATCCCATTGGAGGGTCGAGCACAGTGTATAAGAAAAACAAGTTGTCCAGCGCCATTCTGTCGATCATGGCTTCCGTGTTCGGTGCCGGCGCCCAGGCGCAGAGCGATGATGCGCAGCAGTCGGGTACCATCGAGGAGATATCGGTGACCGGCATCCGTGCCAGCTTGCAGCGCGCCATGGATATCAAGCGCGACGGCAGCGGTGTGGTGGATGCCATCTCCGCGGAGGATATCGGCAAATTTCCCGACACTAATGTCGCGGAATCGCTGCAGCGCATCACCGGGGTTTCCATCGACCGCTCCGGCGGCGAGGGCCAATTGATCACCGTGCGCGGCTTCGGCCCGCAGTTCAATACCGTGCTGGTCAACGGCCGCCAGATGGCCACCGAGAACCAGGGCCGGGAATTCAGCTTCGACACATTGGCCTCGGAGCTGGTAAAGGGCATAGCGGTGCACAAAACCTCCACCGCCAGCCTGCAGTCCGGCGGCGTCGGTTCCACGGTGAATGTGACCACCGCGCGGCCGTTCGATTTCAACGGCTTCAAGGTCGCAGGCAGCGTCAAGAGCCTGTACGACGAGAACAGCGAGGAGTCGTCGCCGCAGATTTCCGGCCTGGTGAGCAATACCTTCGCCGATGGAAAGTTCGGTGTGCTGCTGGCGGTTTCCCACCAGGAGCGCAGTACCCGCCTGAACCAGGGGCAGACCGACGGCTGGCTCGCCAATGTGCTGGACAACGTGGACCCGGGTGAGATAGACGATTCCGCCAGCCGCTCCGGGAATACCTTTATTCCGCAGAACTTTGACACCAAGGTCACCTTCGAGGAGCGCACCCGCACCGGCGGCAGCCTGGTGCTGCAGTTCGCGCCCACCGACGATCTGGAAGTGACTCTGGACGGCATCTACTCGGATTTCGATATCGAGACCGACGCCACCTCCTTCGGCCACTGGTTCACCGCCGACAACCTGGAAAATATCGTGCTGGACGAGAATGGCACCGCCATCGACCTGTATCAGGAGGTGGGCCACGCCACCGACTTCCACGCGAAGAAGTTTGACCGCCTGACCAAGACCTCCCAGTACGGCATCAACGCCCAGTGGACCGCGAGCGACAACCTGAGCCTCAGCTTCGACGCATCCACCTCCAGTGCCGAGCGCGCCGGCAACAACGGCGGCGAGAACCAGCTTTCGCTGATCGGCTACCTGAACCGCTCGCGCCTGCAGATTCATCCGGGGCAGATTCTGCCGCACTCCAGCGAGTTCCAGTCCGCCGACCCGTCCATCAACAATGCCGACGGCGTGCAGGCCGGGGTGAGCGACTACCTGGACCCGAGCAACGGCCGCGCCCACGTAATGCTGCGCCGTGGGTGGGCCACCGACGACCAGGTGGACCAGTACCACATCGACGGCGTCTGGGACGAGGGCAGCAGCAGCGGCCTCATCCGCGCCAGCTTTGGCCTGCTCTACTCCACCCAGACCAAGAGCAACGTGCGCCTCACCGACGAGGCCGACGGGGTGCACTGTACCTTCTGCGGCTACCCGGAGGGGGTCGATATCCCCGACGAATTCCTGTCCGTATTCGACGCCGGTTCCGGCTTTCTCGGCGACGTCAGCGGCAGCGAAAACCTGACCACCCAGTGGCTGGCCCACGACGGCGAGCAGCTGTTTGCCTACCTGGAGAATATTGCCGGGATCAGCTACGACGCGGTGCGCCGCAACAACTCTTTCAAGGTGGAGGAAAATGTCCTGGCCACCTACCTGGAACTGGAATTTGCCGGCGAGCTGGCCGGCATGCCGCTCACCGCGCACACCGGAGTGCGTGTGGAAAGTACAGACATTACCGTCGACGGTACTGAGTCGCCGCTGGAGCGGCTGGACATCCTGGATCAGACCGAACTGACGGCGGTGCTGGGCGAGGCCCAGGCCATCAAGGCCGACTCCAGCTACGACTCGGTGCTGCCCAACATGGACCTCAAGCTGGATATCACCGATTCGTTAATAGCCCGTTTCGCCGCCTCGCGCACCCTGACCCGGCCGACCCTCAACCAACTGGCGCCGGTGACCGTGATCAACGAAACGCGCCAGGGCGGCAATCTGAACTCCAGTTCCGGAAACCAGGAACTCGAGCCCTTTGCCTCGGGCAACCTCGACCTGTCCCTGGAGTACTATTACGGTGACAACAGCTACGTCTCGGTGGGTTACTTCCGCAAGGATGTGGAGAACTTCATTATCAGTATCACCGAGGACCAGACCTTCACCAACAGCGCCGGCGAGCTGGTCACAGACCCGTCCACCGGCGATGTCACCGACATAGCCCCGGAAGAGGACCGGCAGAACGCGGTGGATCCCAACGACAGCGTGGCGGTGTTCACCCTGACCAAGCCGAGCAACGGCGAGAGCGCCCAGGTGGAGGGCCTGGAGCTGGCAGTGCAGCACAGCTTCAGCGACACCGGCTTCGGGGTTATCGCGAATGTGACCCTGGTGGACAGCGATGCGAAGCTGGATGTGGACGACGTCACCCAGGCCTTCGCTCTCCCCGGCCTGAGCGACTCCTTCAACCTGGTGGGCTTCTACGAGAAGGGCCCCTTCCAGGCGCGCCTGGCGTGGAACTGGCGCGATGAGTTCCTGCAGTCACTGGTACAGAATGTCAGTGGCGAACCCACGTTCGTCGACGATTACCAGCAGTGGGATATGAGCGCCAGCTACGACATCAACGACAGTGTTTCGATATTCTTCGAGGGCCTGAACCTGACCGAGGAGGTGCTGCTGAAGCACGGGCGCTACGACAACCACTTCCTGTTGGCGGAAGACAGCGGCAGGCGCTTTGCGCTGGGCCTGCGCGCTACCTTTTAAAGCTGTGAAAGGGATGAGTTAAGCCATGAACTTGATGCGAAGGGCCTGATGCCGGGAGCTGTTTGCGGGGCTGTCTGCGAGGGGGACCTCGCGGACAAGCCTCCAGGGATGGATTCACGGGGGGGGCGCCTAGCCCGTGTCCCGCAAACAGCTCCCGGTAGCAGGCCCGCCCGAAAGCCTTACTTAGTGCCTTTCAGATCAGCGGTGGCCTGATTGGCCGCCGGGTTGATAAATCAATAACGAGATCGGCCATGAACAAACCGACAAAATCCGTGACAGTGGTAGGCGGCGGTACCGCCGGCTGGATCGTCGCCGGGCGCATCGCCGCCATGCACAGCCATGGAGACGGTGTGCAGGTCACGCTGATCGAGGCCCCGGGTATTCCCACCGTCGGCGTGGGCGAGGGCACCTGGCCCACCATGCGCAAGACGTTGCGCAAGCTGGGTATTTCCGAGAGCGACTTCCTGCGCAGCTGCGATGCCACCTTCAAGCAGGGCGCCAGGTTTGCGGGCTGGGTCACCGGCGATGCGGAAGACTTTTACTACCACCCGCTGGTGCTGCCCCAGGGCTTCCTGAAAATGGACCTAGCCCCCTACTGGCAGCGCTCGCTGAAGCCGCAGGGGCAGTCCTTCTCCAATGCGGTCTGTTACCAGGAACAGCTGTGTGAGCGGGGCCTGGCGCCAAAGCAGATGACCACGCCGGAATACGCCTCGGTGGCCAACTACGCCTACCACCTGGATGCGGGCAAGTTCGCCGAATTCCTGCAGCGTCACTGCACGCAGAATCTGGGGGTGCGCCATCTGCGGGACGAGGTGCTGTCGGTCAACACCGCCGCCAACGGCGATATCACCTCGCTGAACACGCGCAATTCCGACGAGCTGCCCGGGGACCTGTTCGTGGACTGCAGTGGTTTTTCCTCGCGCCTGCTGGGCGGCCATTACCAAGTGCCGTTTATCGACCGCAGCGACGTGCTCTTTATCGATCGCGCACTGGCGGTGCAGGTGCCCTATGAAAATCCCGACGATCCCATCGCCTGCCATACTATTTCCACCGCCGGGGACGCCGGCTGGATCTGGGATATCGGCCTCACCCGCCGCCGCGGCGTGGGTTACGTGTACTCCAGCGACCACACCACCGGGGAACAGGCGCAGCGGCGTCTGCGCGACTATGTAGGGCCGGGGATAGAGAAATTGTCCGTGCGCGAGATTCCGATTCACAGCGGCCACCGGGAGAAATTTTGGGTCAACAACTGCGTGGCGGTGGGCTTGTCGGCGGGTTTCCTGGAACCCCTGGAAGCCTCTGCGCTGGTGCTGGTGGAATTGTCCGCGGAGATGATCGCCGAGCAACTGCCGGCGCACCGCGATGTGATGGATATCACCGCGCGTCGCTTCAACGAGACCTTCCGCTACCGCTGGGACCGCATCGTCGATTTCCTGAAACTGCACTATCTGCTCAGCAGGCGCGAAGACAGCGCTTTCTGGCGCGACAACCGCGATCCGGCATCGGTACCGGACAGCCTGCGGGAACTGCTGGCCCTGTGGCGCCACCGGCCGCCGGGGGACTGCGATTTCACCAGCAACAACGAGGTGTTTCCGGCGGCCAGCTATCAGTATGTGCTCTACGGCATGGGCTTCGAGACGGACGTCGAGGGCATGGCGCACCGGCTGCGCGAGGAACAGGCGGCAGCGGAACACTTTGCCGGTAACCGCAAAGCCACCGAGCGCGCACTGGCCGCACTGCCAAAACATCGGGAATTGCTGGAGCGGATTCACCAGTATGGGTTGCAGGCGATCTGATTCGGTTCAATAAGAAAGAGACAAAAGAGACAAATGATATGGCCAGGCTGGTAGCACTGAACAGCGAACTTCACCGGGACATCCGCATAGACACCGCCGGGATAGAACGGCAGGGCGCGTCCTTGCGCATGGTGCCGGTGATGCCCAGCGAGTTTCTGAAGCTGGCGATCGACTACCCGATAGTGCTGACCAAAAACGAGGAAACCGGCCGCTTTGTCTGTGTTGCGCTGTTCGGTTTTGCCGAAGGGGAAAACCTGTATTGGAACGGGGACCGCTGGCAGTCACTGTACACACCGCTGAACATCGTCCGGCAGCCGTTTTTTGTCGGCACCGATGAAAACAGCCAGCCGCTGGTGTGTATCGACGAGGACAGCCCCTGCGTGCTGCGGCAACCGGGGCGGGAATCGACGGAGGCACTGTTCGACGATGAGGGGCGCGGCAGCCCCTACCTGGACAGGATGCAGGGGGTTCTGGGGCAGCTGCTCGACGGGGAAAAACAGAGCGAGGACCTGGTCCGCTGTCTGCAGGAACTGGAATTGATCACGCCGATGCGCCTGGAGGTGACTTTTGCCAGCGGCGATTCCCGGCGGGTAGAGGGCCTCTACACAGTGGACGAGGAAAAACTCAGAGGGCTCGGCGGCGAGCCGCTACAGCAGCTGAACGCCGATGGCATGCTGGGCCATATTTACACCATGCTCACCTCCCTTGGACAGTTCTACTCGCTGATAGAGCGTAAAAATGCCCGGGATGCCGCGGTCGCAGAACCCTAGTCGCGGGGCCGCGCAGATGGAGGTCAATTTTCACTGCGCCGTCGCGCCGCAGATCCAGGTGGCCAGCCTGGGCGGCGAGCGCCGGCCGCTGCTGGTGATCGACGGCCTGGCGGCGGAACCGGAATCACTGGTGGAATTCGCCGCGGGCGCGCCGCCTTTCCGCGCGCGGGGTGGCGACTACTATCCGGGCGTCCGCAAGCCGCTGCCCCAGGCCTACGCGGAGAAGCTGTGCGAGGCACTCGATCAGGTTCTGCGCGAGGTGTTCGAACTACCGCCCGGCGCCCGCGCCCAACCGCTGCTGTGTGCGCTGTCCATCGCCACCACGCCACCGCAGCAGCTACGGCCTATCCAGCGCCTGCCGCACTTCGACACCAGCGACCCGAACCAGCTGGCAGTGGTGCACTACCTGTGCCCACCGCAGTTCGGCGGCACCGCTTTCTATCGCCACCGCGCCAGCGGCTTCGAATTTATCGACAGTGAGCGACTGCACGGCTATGCCGCCCAGCTCAAAGGCCAGGTAATGGCCTCGCCACCGGCGCCGGGTTACCTCGACGGAGACAGCGAACTGTTCGAGCAGATCGCCTGCATCGATGCGCGCTTCAACCGCGCGCTTATCTACCGCGGCAACCAGCTACACTCCGGCAATATCGATCCCCACTGCGGCCTCAGCGCCGACCCCCGCACCGGCCGCCTGACCGCCACCAGCTTTATCCGCTACAGTGTTCCCGAAACCCCTGAAAACTGGTCTTCCCACTGATTGTAGGAGCGGCCCATGGCCGCGATCAGTCTCCGGGAATCTACTGAACTCCGATCGCGGCCATGGG
>NZ_JBOFOC010000054.1:0-4356 GCF_051659245.1 Microbulbifer sp. | reverse complement strand
TGCCCATCAGGTGTCGGTTGATGGGCACGCTGCGCTTTGCCCATCCTACGAATCTGTCATTGTAGGAGCCTGCTTGCAGGCGAATGTCGCGGCACTCTGTTTCAACCATTCGCCTGCAAGCAGGCTCCTACAGGCGGGCCTGCGGCCCGCGATGCGGAGCTGGAGCCTTCAGCCTCCACAAAACAGCTCCGCGGTCCCGGGGTTTACTGTTTCAATGCGATCAGTTGGGCGTTTTCCAGTCGGTCGGCGGCGGAGATTATGATTTGATCGCCTTCTTTGAGGCCGGAGACGATCTCCACCTGGTTCAGGCCCAGGGCGCCGATCTGGATGGGCACCCGCTCCGCCTGCTCCTCGCCGTTCAGGCGGAAGGCGTAGCGGCCGCCGCTCTGGTCCAGGAAGGCGCCGCGCTTGACCAGCATGACGTCCTCGCGGTTTTCCAGCAGGATGCGCGCGGTCAGGCGCAGGTTCTGGCGCAGGTTTTGCGGCTGGCCTTCGGCGAAGCGCACCCGCGTTTCCACCTGCCCGTCGATGACCTCGGGGGAGATTGCGGTGATTTCCCCCGGGAGTTTCTTGCCGCCCAGGTTGATTTCCACCGCCATGGCGAGCCCCAGGTCATCGGCGTAGTTTTCCGGCACCGCGGCTTCCAGTTCGAAGCTGGTGAGGTCCACCACGGTGATCAAAGGGGTGTTGGCGGCTACGGCGCTGCGCTGGGCCACCGCCAGGCTGCCGATGGTGCCGTCCACCGGCGAGAGTATTTTCAGTTTGCCCACCCGGCGCTGGAGTTCCCCCACCTGCAGGGTCTGCTGGGAAACCTGCAGTTCCAGGGTCTGGGTTTCGAAGGTCAGCGCCTCTTTTTCCAGTTCGGCATTCTGTTCGGCCTGCCGGTATTCCAGTTCGGCGCGGGCCAGGTCGTCGCTGGCCTTTTCGAAATCGAGCCGGGAGATAATCTGTTTTTCGATGGAGGTTTCCGCGCGCTTGAGTTCGCGCCGGGCGGCGGTGAGGTCGACTTTGGCCAGGTCGGCTTTCTGGCGATTTTCCAACTGCTGGCGCTTGGCCTGGATTTTCTGCCGCTGCAGCTCCACGGTGAGTTTGTTGAGCAGGGCTTTTTCCTGGGCCAGCTGGTTGGAGAGTTCGGGGCTGTCCATTTCCGCCAGCAGCTGTCCGCGCTCGACGGCATCGCCGGCCTTGACCGCGAACTTGACGATGCCCTGGGCGGGGCTGAACAGGGTGGGGCTGTTGGCGGCTACCACCTTGCCCTGGACCACGAGATCGCGCACCAGGTCGCCGCGCTCCACTTGGGCGATATTGACCCGCGACAGCGACAGGGTGCCGTCAACGGAACCGGTGGCCCACCAGGATTTGATCCCCCAGGTGAGAAAGACGATTGCCAGCAGCCCGGCGGCAGAGGATTTCAACAGTTTTGGGTTTTTCCAGGGGGGTGCGGCGTCTATTCGTATGTCCTGCCCGGAGGTGTCTCTGATCATTGTGGCTTTCCGTTACTCGTTGTTGGTCATCGCCCCGGCGCGCCCGCTGGTTGTGACGCGCCGGGCCCCGAACCTGGATGCAGTGGCGGAGGGCTGTCCGCCATCCCTGTCGGCCTCATAGCAAGGGCTGTGCCAGTTTTGGGTTGTTTTGTAACCTATTGAAAGTAAAGGGGTTTTTTGTTCTGTCGGCAAGTGGACGGCGGGGCGGGTGTCCGCTTTATGTGTCCGCTGTCCGCGTTCCGGAGCGGCGGACAGGGGTGGTTTGTGCTAGAGTGCGCGGCCTTTTTCACCCCTGTTATGTCTATTTGTCTGCGGTAACTGCTGTCTATGCTGTTCTCTTCCACAAAGGCCGACTGGTTCGGCAATATCCGCCGTGACGTGCTTGCCGGTATCGTCGTAGCCCTGGCCCTGATCCCCGAGGCCATCGCCTTCTCCATCATCGCCGGCGTGGACCCGCGGGTCGGCCTCTATGCTTCCTTTTGTATCGCGGTGGTGATCGCGTTTGTGGGCGGACGCCCGGGGATGATCTCCGCCGCCACCGGCGCCATGGCCCTGCTGATGGTGACCCTGGTCAAGGAACACGGGTTGCAGTACCTGTTGGCGGCGACACTGCTGACCGGGGCGCTGCAGATAGTGGCCGGTTGTTTAAAGCTGGGCAGCCTGATGAGTTTTGTCTCGCGGGCGGTGGTGACCGGCTTCGTGAATGCGCTGGCGATTCTTATTTTTATGGCGCAGATGCCGGAGTTGATCGGCGGCAGCTGGCAAGTGTACGCCGTGACGGTGGCGGGCCTGGGGATCATCTACCTGTTTCCGTATGTCCCGGTCGTCGGCAAACACATCCCCTCGCCTCTGGTCTGCATTTTGTTGCTGACCGGGGTGGCGGTTTACCTGGGGATGGATATCCGTACCGTAGGGGATATGGGCGATCTGCCGGATACGCTGCCGGTGTTCCTGTGGCCGGAGGTGCCGCTGAACCTGGAGACGTTGAAAATTATCTTCCCCTATTCCGCTGGGCTTGCAGTTGTGGGCTTGCTGGAATCGCTGATGACCGCAACCATCGTGGATGATCTGACCGATACCGGCAGCGACAAGAACCGGGAATGCAAAGGGCAGGGGGTGGCCAATATCGCCTCGGGACTGCTGGGTGGTATGGCGGGCTGCGCGATGATCGGCCAGTCGGTGATCAACGTTAAGTCGGGCGGACGCGGGCGTCTCTCCACCCTGGTGGCGGGTTGCGCACTCCTGGCCATGGTGGTGTTTATGAGCGACTGGGTGGCGGTGATTCCCATGGCGGCACTGGTGGCAGTGATGATCATGGTGTCCATTGGTACCTTCAACTGGGATTCCATCCGCAACCTCCAGCGCCATCCACTGTCCACCAACCTGGTGATGCTGGCCACAGTGATTGTGGTGGTGTGGACCCATAACCTGGCCTACGGTGTATTTGTGGGCGTGCTGCTGGCTTCGCTATTCTTTGCCAACAAAGTGAGCCACTTTATGTATGTGGCCACCGAGCTGGACGAGGCCGAGAGCCGCCGCACCTATCGGGTGGTGGGCCAGGTATTCTTCAACTCCGCCGACAAGTTTGTCGCCGCGTTTGATTTCAAAGAGGTGGTGGACAAGGTGGTGATTGACCTGAGCCGCGCGCACTTCTGGGATATCTCCGCGGTCTACGCCCTGGACAAGGCGGTGGTGAAATTCCGCCGCGAGGGCGCGCAGGTGGAACTGGTGGGATTGAACGAGGCCAGCGGGACCATCGTCGACCGCTTCGGCGTACACGACAAGCCCGAAGAAATCGAGCGTGTTCTGGGAGGACACTGATGACCGAGTTAAACAACAATAATAACCACCACAAGCAACCGCTGGTGCTGTCCTGTATCGACGGCTCCCACTACACCGGAGCCGTTTGCGACTACGCCGCCTGGATATCGGTGAACACCGGCGCACCGCTGAAATTGCTGCACAATATCGAACGCGGCAATGTGCCGGCGGTGGCGGATCTCACCGGCAGTATCGGTCTCGGCAGCCAGGAGGAGCTTCTGGAGGAACTGACCACCCTGGAGCAGCAGCGCTCGCGTCTGATGGTGCAGCAGGGCAAGCTGATGCTGCAGGCCGCGCGGGAACGGGCGGAGCAGGCGGGTGTGCGGGAGGTGATAACCTGCCAGCGCCACGACAGCCTGGGTGAGTCCCTGGTGGAGCTGGAGGACTGCATTCGCGTACTGGTGATCGGCATTCGCGGCGAGGAGCACGGCGAATCCCAGCAGGGCCTGGGGGCGCATCTGGAGACTGTGGTGCGCGCACTGCACAAGCCCATCCTGGTGGTCAATCAGGAGTTCCGGGCGCCGCGCAGGATTTTGCTGGCCTACGACGGCAGCGCGGCGGCGCGCAAGGCGCTGGCCATGGTGGCGGAGAGCCCGCTGTTTCGCGATATCCCCTGTCACCTGGTGTATGTGGGGCCGGAGGAGACCGCGGCGAGACTGCTGGCGGAGGCCAGTGAGCAACTGGACGGCGCCGGCCTGGCGGTGACCGCAAACCGCCTGGAGGGCAGGACCGTGGAAGCACTCACCGCCTACCAGAAGGAGCACGAAACCGATCTCACGGTGATGGGCGCCTTCAGCCACAACCGATTGCGGGATTTGTTGCTGGGCAGTATTACCGCACGAATGCTTTTGAATACCCGCCAGCCGCTGTTGTTGTTGCGTTAGATACTGGCGGTTGCGCAATTCTGTAGGATGGGCAAAGCGCAGCGTGCCCATCACGGGCGAGATGATGGGCACGCTGCGCTTTGCCCATCCTACGAAACTACGTCAAATCCTTTGTAGGAGCGGCCCATGGCCGCGATCGTATTGTGCTACGAGGTGAGTCTGATCGC
>NZ_JBOFOC010000053.1:0-31093 GCF_051659245.1 Microbulbifer sp. | reverse complement strand
GGCCGCTAAGCGGCCAGATGCAAGGCGCACTTGCGCCGGCGTAGTCATTCTACGTCAAGCAAGTGCAACGCCGCAGATGGCTGCTTAGCGGCCCGCCCGAAGGGAGCCCCCCCTCTTCACCAATCGAGAGGGCCCACAGCGGCGTTGCAGCTCTTGAAAATGGAATTACCATTCCCTGCGAGCAGCGCCTAACTGTGAACAATCTGGGGGGCTCTGGTATCACTATTTAGTACCATACAGGACACTATCTCTGCTGGGCTATATCGGCGCGGGCACGGGTGCCATGAAGGCGCCGGGTGGCAGGCAGCGGATAGTGCAGTTTAGGAAGACGGTAAAAAGTCCCCGGACAAAAAATAATTTTAACAGCATTACTCTGAATGTAGGAGCGGCCCATGGCCGCGATCGGGCTTTCCGAATTCTCCTGGTTCCACTTGAGAAAAAGCAGGTGCCGTTAAGCACCTGCTTTTCTTTACAGTTCAAGCTTGGTGATTACCCCCGCAGTTCCCACAACAGGCGCTGTCGACACTCTCGCTTTTGGCCGCCTGATCGGATTCCGCATAGGCGAGTGCGTAAGCCTGGGCACCGGATTCCGCTCCGACGGGTTCGGACGCATCCGGAAAGAAGAGCCCTTTAACCACCTGCCAGCACACCGCCAGGGCGCCGACGATAAACACCACGTCGCCAATGGTGCGCACCCAGCGCAGGTTGTGCAGCAGATCGCTTTGCAGGAAGGCTTCGCTGCGCGCATACCACATGCCCTCGGAGGCGCTGGCCAGGAACTGGATGACGCCGACCGGCAGCAGGCTGGTAAACAGCATCATCGCCAGGCCGATATTCAACCACCAGAAGCCGATGCTCATCAGTTTGTCGTTAAACACCAGTTGCGGGCGGATATAGCGCAGCACCAGCAGCGTGAAGCCCAGTGCCAGCAGGCCGTAGACGCCAAAGAGCGCAGCGTGGGCGTGGGTAGCTGTGGTGTTCAGGCCCTGCACATAATAGAGCGAAATGGGCGGGTTGATCATAAAGCCGAGGACACCGGCACCCAGCATATTCCAGAAGGCGACCCCGACAAAGAAGAGCAGCGGCCACTTGATGTTCTGCATCCAGGGGGCGGCGTGCTTGAGGCGCCAGTTCTCCCAGGCTTCGTAACCGAGTACCACCAGCGGTACCACTTCCAGCGCACTGAAGGTGGCGCCGACGGCCATTACCGGAGTGGTGGTGCCGGAAAAGTACAGGTGGTGGAAAGTACCCGGTACACCGCCCAGCATAAACAGCGAGGCTGATGCCAGGCTTGCGGCGGTCGCCATGGTGCGGGATACCAGCCCCATGCTACAGAAGATAAAGGCCAGGGCCGCAGTGGCGAAGACTTCGAAGAATCCCTCCACCCACAGGTGTACCACCCACCAGCGCCAGTATTCCATCACGGAGATGTGGGTGCGCTCGCCGTAGGCCAGCCCGGCGCCGTAGAAGAGACCGATGGCAATCACGGAGGCGGTCAGCAGTGCCAGCAGGTTTTTATCCCCCGGCTGGCGCAGTGCCGGCCCAATGCCGCGCAGCATCAATACCAGCCAGAAAGCAACACCGAGGAATTTGCCGATCTGCCACAGGCGGCCCAGGTCGACATATTCGTAACCCTGGTGGCCCAGCCAGAAGTTCCACTCCGCCGGCATGATCTGGGCAATGGCCAGGTAGTTGCCGGTGAAAGAACCCACCACCACCAGAATCAGTGCCCAGAACAGGATGTCCACACCCAGCTTCTGGAATTTGGGGTCCCTGCCGCCGTTGATGACGGGCGCGAGGAACAGGCCCGCCGCCAGGAAGCCGGTGGCAATCCAGAACAGCGCCGCCTGGATATGCCATGTGCGCACCAGGCTGTAGGGGAACCACTCGGAGACATTGATGCCGTAAAAGCTCTGCCCCTCCACTGTGTAGTGGGCGGTAAAGCCGCCGAGAAACACCTGTGCCGTAAAGAGTGCGACCACTACGAACAGGTACTTGCCCAGCGCTTGTTGCGAAGGGGTGAGGGCAAAGGTGGTGATGGGATCTTTTACGGGGGCGGCGACTTCCTCTTCGTCCTCCCTGCGCAGGAAGGCCCAGCCCCACACCAGCAAGCCCACGCCGGCAATCAGCAGCGCCACACTGGCAATGGACCAGACGATATTTTCCGCGGTCGGCTTGTTGTCGATCAGCGGTTCGTGGGGCCAGTTGTTGGTGTAGGTGGCGCCATCGGCGTAGCGCTCGGTGGCTGCCGCCCAGGCGGTCCAGAAGAAAAATTGAGCCATCCGCTCGCGCCGCTCGTGGTCGGGCAGGGTGTTTTCCTTCATGGCGTAGTTCTCGCGTGTGCCCTGGAGTTCCGGGGCATCGCTGAACAATCGGCTGTAGTAATCCGCCGTTTGCGCTATGGCCTGTGCACGCCGCTCGGATATCACCAGGGTATCGGTATCGGCGTGATAGGTGTTGGTGCGGTAGGCGGTTTTCAGTTCGTACTGGAGCGCGTTTTGCCGCCGCCCGTCCAGCTCCGCATAGCCAACACCGTATTCATCCCGGGCGGCCAGATCGAGCCAGGCGTTGAGCTCCCGGTGCAGCCAGTCGGCGGTCCAGTCCGGTGCCTGATAGGCGCCGTGGCCCCAGATGGAACCCAGTTGCATACCACCCACCGATTGCCAGGCGGTCTGGCCGTCGAGGATGCTGTCGCGGGTCATCAACAGCTGATTATTTTCTGTGACCACCTGCCCCGGGATGGGCGGTGCCTTGCGATACACTTCCGTTCCGACGTACCCCAGGAGTGCGAAAGTGGCGGCCAAAATGCCGATCAGAGTCCACCAGAGTTTGCGATACCGGCCCATGTCAGAGTCCCCCTAGTCCATCGATACGTTCAAACAGCAGGTTGTTTTCCAGGTGAATGTGCTCCTCCAAGTCCCGCTCCAGTGTGGCGAGCCCCAGGTAAAGTGCGTACCAGGTATTACAGGCCCCATTGGGTAAGGTCAGATTCCGGGTCAATTTGTTGATCTGTTGGAGAGCCTGGACGTGGTCGTGGTGCTCGTGGCGCATCATCGCCACCGGCGCCCTGGCCATGGCCGACATGCCCCGCATGATCAGGGGAAAGAGAATCTCCTCCTCCTTCTGCATATGGCTCTCCAGTTCAGCGAACATCTGTTCCAGATGATCCGCCAGACCGGCGGGACATTCCGGGTGGCCGCGATGTACTGACTCGACCCGGGCCGCCAGGTGTATCAACTGGGGCAACTGCTGCCGGTGGTACTCGTGATAGCGGGTGAGTATGTGCTCGATCAGCGCGCCGCTCGGTGCCCGATCCCAGTTTTCTGTTTCCGGCTGGTCTATGAGGGCATCCAGCTCCGCCGCTATGGCTTCCGCGTCCAGCGCCTTGCAGGCAGTGGCTTCGCGCAGGGTCTGCTTGCCGCTATTACAAAAATCCAGGCGGTAGGCAAAAAACACCGCCGTAGCGCCTGGAATCTGACGCGCAAGCTGGCCCAGGGGTTGATCCAGGGTATTCATGAAGTTCCTCCTCGAGGCTGATCTATCGGATAAGGAACCTCTGAAAAACTACTGCGCGTGCGCCTGGCGGCGTCCGGCGGTGCTGGTGCGCCAGCCCGGTCGGAATGCTCATGTACTACTTGTACACTCCGCTTCCTCCGCTCCGGCGGCCACCACCAGCCACCCGCTCGCTACGTTTTTCAGCGGTCCCATAACAATTGGGCGCGCCATTGGCTGCAACCTTAAGATGTATTGTGTATGCATCTTTAAAACATGCAAACAATAGTTATCTTAAGAGGGCGGACTCTTGATCTGGATCAAGACCCCTTCGATCTACGGCCTTGAAGTGCCTGGTACAAAGATATAAATTAAATGCATCATTTGATTGGAAGTACGCGATGAACGCCATTCCACTGCGGCGCCTGCCCTGGCTGTGTCTGACCTGGAGTTGCCTGGGGCTGGGGGCGGCGGGAGCCATACTGCCTCTGCTCCCCACCACGCCGTTTCTGCTGTTGGCGGCCTGGGCCGCCCCCAAAGCTTCGCCCCGGCTGGGCCACTGGCTGGAGGAGTCCCCGCGATTTGGCCCGGCGATTCATGCCTGGCGCAGCCAGGGCGCCGTGGCCTTGAAAGCCAAGGTTGCAGCCCTGGGCCTTATGACAACCAGTTGGCTGACCCTCTGGCTGCTGGGTGCCGCCCAGTGGGTGCTGCTGTTTACCGGCCTGCTGTTTGTCCTGGTGGGAGCCTGGCTCTCAACCCGTCCGCAGCCGCGGGGAGTCCGCTGATATGCAAATCGCCCAACCCCCTGCGCTGCTGGCTTACGGATTCCGGCCTTTTTTCCTGCTTACCGGCGTCTACGCGGTGGTGGTGATACTGGGCTGGATGGGATTTCTTTTCGGCGGCTGGCCGCTTCCCCTGGGTTGGTCGCCTTTCAAGTGGCACAGCCACGAGATGCTGTACGGCCTGGTATCCGCCGCCATCGCCGGCTTTTTGCTGACCGCCGTCACCAACTGGACCGGTGCGCCACCTCTCAGGGGCCGGCGCCTGCTGTTACTGGTGCTGCTGTGGCTGTCCGGGCGGGTATTTATGTGGCTGGCCTCCTGGGTTCCGGCCTGGCTGGTGGCGCTGGTGGACCTGGCATTTCTGCCGGTGCTGGCGCTCTACCTCCTGCGGGTACTGGTCCAGCACAACAACCGGCGCAACCTGGTGCTGGTGGCAGTGCTCACGCTGCTGTTTATCGGCAACCTGCTGATGCACCTGGGCTTTGCCAGCGGGCGAACCGGCCTGCTCGACACCGGTGAACAACTGGGCTTTGACCTGATCCTGTTGCTGATGGCGGTGATTGGCGGGCGCATTATTCCGGCCTTTTCCGCCAACTGGCTGCGCATGCACGGGGGCTCTCCGGATTGGGTGGCCCGCCCGGTGTGGATCGAGCGCATCGCACTGATTTCCATCGCGTTGCTGATCCCTCTGGATGCGCTGGGCGCACCGGAAAAGATGACCGGCCTGGTGGTCCTGATAGCGGCCCTGGGCAACGGCCTGCGTCTCTGGAAGTGGGCGGGCTGGCGGGTGCGCAAAGAGCCCCTGTTGTGGATTCTGCACCTGGCCTATGCCTGGATTGTGTTGGGCCTGATGCTGCGGGCGCTGGCGATGCTCACCGGCTCCCTGCCGGACACCGTCTGGCAACACGCCCTGGGGGTAGGGGCCATCGGCACCTTGCTGCTGGGGGTTATGACCCGCGTGGCGGTGGGCCACACCGGACGCCCGCTGAAGCTGATCCCTTTCGGTCTGTGGATTTACCTGGCGATCACCGCTGCCGCGCTGCTTCGCCTGCTGGTCGCCGCGCAGGTTATCGACTTCCGCCTGGGACTGTCCCTGGCGGCGCTCGCCTGGGTTCTGGCTTTTGGCCTGTTCGTGGCACTTTACTGGCCGATACTGAGTGGCCCCCGGGCGGATGGCCGCCCCGCGGATGGCCGCCCCGGATAACCCGAGAGATTGAACCATGCATATCACCCGCTATACCGATTATTCCCTGCGCGTGCTGATGTACCTGGCCCTCAAGGGCGGGGGGCTTGCCACCATTCGCGAGATTGCCGAGAGTTACGACATCTCCAAAAATCACCTGATGAAAGTGGTACAGGATCTCAATAACAAGGGCTACCTGACCGCCATCCGCGGCAAAAACGGCGGCGTGCGCCTGGCCGGCAGACCCGAGGACATCAATCTCGGCCACCTGGTGCGGGATACCGAGCAGGACCTGGCGCTGGTCGAATGTTTCAGCAACGGCAGGGGATGCGTGATCACCCCCGCCTGCGAACTCAAGCGGATGTTTGCCGAAGCGCTGGAGGCCTTTTTCAAGGTGCTGGATCAATACACCCTGGCGGACCTGTTGCCGCAAGGCAAAGCAAAGCACATGGTGCGTTTGTTGAGGATTGGCTGATGGTTTTCTTGCTCAAACACCTGCACGTTACCCTGGTAGTGATCTCCATCAGCTTTTTCATTCTGCGTTTTCTGGGCCGGCAGATGGAGGCAGGGTTTGTCCAGGCCCGATGGATCAAGCCCGCCCCGCACCTGATTGACACACTGCTGCTGTTATCTGGCATCAGCCTCGCCGTCCTCTACCGGCTATCGCCGCTGCAGGCGAATTGGCTGATGGTCAAGCTGATACTGATCCTCGGTTATATCGGCGCCGGTATCGGCGCCATGAAAGCGGCCGATGCCACTCACCGTATGCTTTACGGGTTGCTGGCCCTGTGCCTGGTGGGCGGAGTGATTTTGATGGCGGTGCTGAAGCCGGTCTGATTATGGCCTGATATTGCCCGGCCCAACTTAGCAGAATTGCATTTCGCCGCGCCTTGCCCTTTGCTTCAGTGAGTAGAGACTCTTGCGTAGCGAGAGTGATTGAATCAGCTACTACTTCTGGTTGATGATATTCGAGAGGTGAAAAATTCAACATTAAAACAGGTTGCTATTCAAGGCGGGGTTTATGCACGTTTTTTTCACCAAGGCCCTCTCAGTGAACATACGATAAATAAGATTCTTTACAGCTGGTTTCCTCAAAGCGGCTACAAAATAGACACTAAAAGACCGATGATAATGATGCCTGAGGGCGCCTTTTTAAAAGATGTCTATGACCGATTTTTGGGTAGAGAACCAGATAAAAAAATATACGTTTATCAAAGCCTTGAGCTGACTGCGGAGCAGATTTCTCACTTCTGTTTGAGACAAAAGGCTTTTTCTTTCGGCTCAAATATTGACCAATCCCTCGGACTTCATGGATTGCAGCCTATTTTATAAGCAGTGCCATCCATGAGGTCTACAAGCTGGCTCCCTTTAACCGGCATGGGTTCCCTGTGGGTGAATAGTTACGGCGCGCCTTTATCATTAATAGCACTCCAGGAAGAAAGTGACTCGCAAATCTCTGATAAGTTTCCCTTTGAATTAATCTGAAGCTGGTATTGGTTAGCTTGCCTGCATTGAATTCACTCTATGTGGGTGCATTTTTTGTGAAAAATTGTTGTGTATTTAGAGTCAAATTTGAAGTTAGAGCCAAATTTGAAGTACTACTATCTCTGCCGGGATGACGACGACCAAGAGACGGTTCCGGTCAGTGCGCAACGCTTCCAGCCCCGGACCAATCATGAGGCCGTTGCCTTCAACGGCAAGTTATGGGTAATAGGTGGGTCTCAATCCAACGGCCGCAATAACAACGTCGGGTCGTCGGAAGACGGTCACTCCTGGGTACTGGAAGCCGACGCCGCCGCTTTCGGTGATCGTCAGTACCATCAGATCGTCGAGTTCAAGGGGAAGCTCCGGCTGCTGGGCGGCAGCTCCGGCAACCTCTACTACCAAGACATTTATTCCTCCGAAGACAGAGTCAACTGGACACTGGAAGGCACCTCACCCAAAGCGATGGCAGTTGGTCCCAGCACGCTTATATCAAGGCCTCGAAGGCTGGGGCGGACGATCAGTTTGGCTCTGGCTTCGCACTGTCGCCGGACGGCGGCGTGCTGGCGGTCGGCTCTTTCCAGGAATACAGCTCTGCCACCGGCATCAACGGGGATCAGGCCGACAACTCAGCGCCGGTCAGCGGCGCTGTCTACCTTTATTAATTCATTAATTGACCGGAAAAGAGTCGAGGCAGGTTCAGGCTTGTCCCAGCCTACCTTGATCGGCCTATCAAGATACCCATGCGGTCGACTGTCACTGCACTTTCGGTGCGCCTTCGATTTGTCGAATCCGCAGCTTTCGGAATTCATTACATAAACCGTTAAGAGGAAACACTCATGATCTGGATAAAACGTATCTGTCTTCTTGCCCTATGCCTGGTTTTTTTGTCCGCCTGCGGTGGCGGAGGTAGTGGTGGCGGGGATGTCGGCGGTGGGGATGTTGGTGGAGAAGATGTCGGAGGAGAGGATGACGATGGCGAAGATCCAGTAACCGCTGCCCCACCGGCACCAGCGGCCACCCTGACCCCCACGGCCACGAAAACCTTCGCGTTCAGTTGGAGTGATGTGTCTGAGGAAACCGAATACCGCTTGCTGGAAAACCCTGATGGCGACTCCGGTTACAACGAAGTGGCCGTGATCCCGGCGGACAGCACCGAACACAACCTGACGGTCTCCCTGCCCCAGCGGGTAAACGCAAGCTATATCCTCCAGGCCTGCAACAGCCTGGGCTGTACCGATTCTGATGAGATGTTCGTAACCGGTTCCCTGGCCGAGGCTGTGGGGTATTTCAAGGCCTCAAACACCGAGGCTGATGACCTGTTCGGATTCCAGGTCGCCCTGTCGGCGGATGGCCGTGTGATGGCCGTAGCTGCTGCCCAGGAGAGTAGCGGAGCCACCGGTAGCAATGGTGACCAGGCGGATAACTCCGTGGAATACAGCGGCGCGGTGTACGTATTCACACAAAACAATGGTGTTTGGACCCAGCAGGCCTATCTCAAGGCTTCAAACCCGGGACATTGGGACTTTTTTGGTATCAGTCTTTCACTGTCCGCCGATGGAGGCGTTCTGGCAGTAGGTGCCAGTGGCGAGGGTAGCAACGCATTCAACAGTGGCGCGGTGTATGTGTTCACCCAAAGCGCTGGGGTCTGGTCCCAGCAGGCGCATATCAAGGCGTCGAATACCCAGCAAAGTGATGAGTTTGGTGGCAGCCTCGCGTTGTCGGCCGACGGTAGTACCTTGGCAGTAGGTGCCTATGCAGAGGATAGCAGCGCCACCGGCATCGATGGCAATCAGGCGGATAACTCCGCTTCCGCCTCCGGTGCGGTGTACGTGTTCACTCAAAGTGGTGATACCTGGTCCCAGCAGGCATATATCAAGGCTTCGAACACCGAGGAGTCGGATTATTTTGGTCACAGGGTCGCACTGTCGTCGAACGGCAATGTCCTGGCTGTAAGTGCGAATAACGAGGACAGTGTTGCCACCGGCATAGATGGCAATCAGGCGGACAACTCAGCGACCAACAGTGGCGCGGTGTACGTGTTCAGCCGTAACGATGGCACCTGGTCCCAGCAGGCGTATATCAAGGCCTCAAACCCCGAGGAAAACGACTGGTTTGGTAGCAGCCTTGCGCTGTCGTCTGACGGCCATGTCCTGGCGGTAGGAGCAACGGGAGAGGACAGCGCTGCCACCGGCATTGATGGCAATCAGGCGGACAACTCCGTTGACTTCGCCGGGGCAGTGTATGTGTTCACCCAAAGTGGTGATACCTGGTCCCAGCAGGCGTATATCAAGGCCTCGAACACAGCGGAGTTTGACCGATTTGGTGCTAGCCTCGCGCTGTCGGCAGACAGCCGCGTCCTGGCGGTAGGCACAGATGCTGAGGATAGCAGTGCCACCGGTATTAATGGCGACGAAGCGGATGACTCTGCGAATTCCAGTGGTGCGGTGTACCAGTTCAGTCAAAACGCTGGCACCTGGTCCCAACAAGCCTATGTTAAGGCTCCGAACACCGAGGGGGGTGACCTGTTCGGCAGATCCGGGATCGCCCTATCCTCAGACGGCAGCGTCCTGGCGGTAGGTGCATGGGATGAAAGCAGCAGTGCCACCGGCATCAACGGTGACCAGGCCGACAACTCCGCAGAAGGTAGCGGCGCGGTCTACCTCTATTAATTCATTCATTGACCGGTAAGAAAACGGGGGCAGGTTCAGACCTGCCCCATGCCTACCTTGATCGGCCTATCAAGATACCCATGCGGTCGATTGTCAGCGCACCTTCGGTGCGGCATTCGATTTATCGAGGCGCCATGCCACCTGGTCGTGCACAGTGCCTGTGGGAGCCTGCCCTGCAGGCGAAAAGACGGTGCTAAATGGCAACGCCATTATTCGCCAGTAGGGCTGGCGCCCACAGGGTGCGGCCCTATGACTCAATAGCACTAAAGCTGGTTCCGCGAACCCCGAAACTTGAGTTGCGAATAATCGGTTTTCTCAATCGGACTGAACACGATAGAGCGTAATTTCTGGATTAACTCACCACAAATCCTGATAGATCCACCTGAGACCCTTTGCCAGCCCAACTGGAAAAGTTGAAAAGTGATCTGTTCCGGGAACAATTTCGTCATTTAAATGCAATTCCTGATAATTGCGTGAGCGGATGCGTTTCAAAAATCTCTTGTGGCCATCAACCATATTGTTTTTCATGCCATTTTCAGGGGTTTCCAGAGCACCTGTTGCAAAGAAAACATTTGCAGCTAATGATTTATGATCTTGTGCGTATTTTTCTTCGAGATCAAAAATTATTTCATCCTTAAACCAAAGAGAAGGGCTTGTCAAAATATAGCTGGAAAACAATTGTGGTTTGGTTATCAATACCCAGGCGCCAAACGACCCACCCAGAGAGTGACCAGAAAGAATTCTTCGTTCCGGGTTGGCGCGGTAGTTTTTCTCGACAAAAGGAATAATCTCTTTCTCAATAAACATTAGATAATCTGCGGCTCCTCCGGTTGCGTAGTTACTCCAGCTCTCATCACGTTCCGGGGTAAGATCTCGGACCCGGCTATATTGTCCGTCTTCCCTGTGCGCAAAAGCAATGCCGACAACTATTGCCCTATTCATACTTTTAAAATGTGTAACACCTGCAGCAACTTTAAATGTATGAGGTCCGTCATTTAAATATAAAGCGGGATATGTTTTTTTGCTGTTTTCGTTGTTGAAGTAACCAGAAGGGACTTTGATATAGATATCGTATTTTCGGTTGAGTACCTTTGAGTTGATAGTAAAAACCTCAGAGTTCTCTATTTCAAATGATTCTTTAACTTTAGTCGCAATCTCCTTGGCGGTTGCCTGAGAAGAAGAAAACATAATTATAAATAAGACAATAATCTTACTCATGTGGTATCCGATTGATTGCATATGGCAAGGATGATCTATGGGCGCCTCTAAAAATTCGGTTCTCGTCACCCCCGCGAAGGCGGGGGGGCAGTAGCGGCGGGTTTCTAGATTCCCGCCTTCGCGGGAATGACGATTTAGAGGTGCCCCTATGTGATTGCCGGGTTAACACCGCCGCGCTGCGAATCGGTGCTTCGCTCGCACCGAATCCTTTCGGGCCGGCCCGGCCTGAAAAGGCGCCCCGGGGCGCCTTGGCTTCCTCTACGGCTTCGCCAGCACCGGCACTTGGCTGACCGGGTCCACCACTTTGCCGTCTTGGTGCAACTCCCAGTGCAGGTGCGGGCCAGTGGCCTTACCGGTGCTGCCCACCAGGCCGAGGGTCTGGCCCTGCTCGACGCTATCGCCTTTGTTCACCAAACGCTTGTCCAGGTGGGCATAGAGGGTTTCCACACCCTCCCCGTGATCGATGATCACCACCTCGCCGCTGGCCCCCATGGTGCCGGAGAAGGTGACCACTCCGGCCCTGGGTACCTGTACCCGGGTGCCCCTCGGTGCCCCCAGGTCGATGCCCTTGTGCAGGCGCTTCTCCTTAAATTCTGCGTCCTTGATGGGCCAGGGCCTCATGCCGAAGCCGGAGGTGACCCTGGCCTCAGGCAGCGGGTTGATAAAGGCTTCCGCGACCTTGCCGGCCTGGGCCAGCTGGGGTTGCAGGCCCAGTACCAAGGCGCCGCTGGCCAGGGTCAGGGACCACAGCGCTCTGTTGGAGCCCTTGCGGGCGCTCTGTTTGCCGTTCAGAATGTGACGGATTCTCAAGGTAAAGCTCCTCTTGTTTTGCGTTGAGAAGGCCGCGACAGGATCATTGGCGTGAGTTGTCGCGGTTTGGCGAAGGGTCTTCAGCATTGCCTCTGCATAGGCCCTTCGCCGTTTCGGGTTTTCTTTTCTGAGTACCTCTTCGTCACAGCCCTGCTCCAAGGCGTCCACCGCCCGTTTCGCCAGCGCCTTCAGCGGCCAGTTGAACCACAGCAGTGCCGCCATCCATTGCAGGCCCAGCACCGCCAGCGGATCGCGCCGCGCCAGGTGCTCCAACTCGTGGCGCACCACCAGGCGGATCTGCTCGAGGGACAGCTTGTCGAGCGCCCACTGGCTGAGCACCAGGGTCGGTCTCGGCAGGGCCGTGGCAAAGGGGGATATCCGCTCTTCCACCAGCACCAGCCTCAGTCCTTTCGGTGCATCCACTACCCCCAGGTGCCGGGCCAGCTCGCCCTCTGCGGGCAGGGACTTGCCTCGCCTTACCAGCCCACTCAGCCGCCGCTGGCCCAGCGCCAGACGGCCCAGGCCGATGGCGGCGCCCAGGACCCAGATCAGGCCCCAGGCCAGGAGCCCCCATTGCCAAGTGGAAGCCGCGCCATCTGCATCCGCCGAGAGTTCAACTGCATGGGGACCCGCCTGGATCGGCGCCGTCAACGCCGGCAGGCTCAGCTCGATGGCCGGAGCCTTTTCCACGGCGGGCAGGAATCCCAGGCAAAAGCTGGCGAAGGTCAGCACGGCCGCGGCCAGCCAGGGCTCGCGCCAGCCGTTCAGCCAGTCCAGGTGACGGGCCAGCAGTACCAGCATGCCCATCGTTGCGGCACCGACGGCCAGGGAGATCAGACTGGACAGGGCCAACTGGGCAAGCCATTCAATCATCTTCGCCTCCCTTTTCTTCGTCTCCCTTTTCGTCTCCCCGGGTCAGCAGCGCTTCCAGCTCCTTCAGCTCGGCTTCGCTGAGCAGCTCACTACCGGCAAAGAAGGAAGCCGGCACCGGGCCCTTGATCTCCAGCACCCGCTCGGCGAAATCCCGGGCATAGGCGGCCAGGGTCGCGACCTTGGCCGCCCTGGCTTCGAACACCTTGAGCCCGTGCACTTCGAAGGCCTGCAGCAGGCCCTTGTCCTGCATACGGTCCAGGGTCTTGCGGGTGGAGGAATAGGACCAGCCCAGTTGCTCTTCAACCTGCTGGTGGATCTCGCGGGCGCTGAGAGGTGATTGCTGCCAGAGGGCCTTGAGGACGGCCAGCTCCGACGCCGAAGGTTGCTTCATGATGCGATCTGCCTTGTGACGAGTGGGATTACTATGCGACATTTGTCGCAGTCATGCAACCTCTGTCGCCACTGGCAGTGCCGGAAGTTCGCCGTTTCTGCCCCCGGCATCCACCCTTGGGGCGCCTTCTGTCCTACATGCCGCGAAACCGGTATTGATGCGCTCTGCTCACCGGCAGCTCGGCCAGGTCGCCGTGCAGCCGGGCGGTCATGCTGCCGTCCTCGTCGCGCACAACGCTGTGGATATGCTGCACATTCACCACAATGCCGCGGTTGATCTGCCAGAAGATTTCCGGATCAAGGCTGTCGAGGAGTGTGCTCAGGGAGCGGCGGATCAGGGCATCGCCGTCGGTGGTGGCGACGCGGGTGTATTTGCCGTCCGAGCGAAAATAGCGGATGTCCGCCACGGCAATGAAGCGCAGGCTGTTGCCCAGGGATGCCTGTATCCATTGCAGCCGGCGGGATTCCCGCTCCTTGTCGGCAAGGCGTTCGCGCAGGCGCTGTACTGTCGCTGCGAGCCGCGCGTGCTTGACCGGCTTCAGGAGATAATCCGCGGCGCCCTGCTCGAAAGCGGCGATGGCGTGTTCGTCGTAGGCGGTGACGAACACCACCTGGCTGCTGCCCTGGATCCGCTCGGCCACTTCCAGGCCATCCAGCTTGGGTATGCGGATATCGAGAAAGGCGATGTCGGGGCGCTGTCGCTCGATGGCCAGCAGGGCCGATGCACCGTCGGCGAATTCGCCGAGGAGTTGCAGCTCGGGCCAGAGTTCGGCCAGGAATTCGCGCAGTTCGGCGCGCAGCAATGGTTCGTCGTCGGCGATGATGGCGGATGGCATCGCGGCTTCCTTAGGCGGGAATGGTTATTTTTGCGAGGGTACCGCCCTGCGGGGCAGGTGTCAGTCGCAAGGTGGCGCGGCCATCGTAAAAGGTTTCCAGGCGCTCGCGCGCATTTCGCAGCCCCACGCCCTGTCCGCCCGTTTCCGAATGGTTCGGGCCGACGCCGTTGTCGGTAACCGACACCTCGATACAGGCTTCTGTCCTGCGCGCTGCGATTCTTATCAGTCCGCCGCTTTTGCTCGGCGCTATGCCATGGATCACCGCGTTTTCCACCAGGGTGTGCAGCAGCAGAGCCGGAAACGACAGTTGTCGCAGTTCCTCGCCGGCGTCTATGGCGAATTGAAGTTTATCGCCGAGGCGAATCTGCATGATTGACAGGTAGCTCTTCACCAGTTGCAGCTCCTGTCCGAGGTCCGAGTGCTTGTCCCGGGAGCGCTCCAGCGCACCCTGAAAGAAATCCGCCAAGTGGTCCAGCATGGACTGGGCTCTGGGCGCATCGGTTTTTACCAGGTAGCGGACATTGGCGAGGGTATTCATCAGGAAGTGCGGCTCTATTTGCGCGGTGAGGGTGCGCAGTCGCGCTTCCAGCAGCTGTCGGCGGGTTTCTGCCATCAGTTGCTCCCGGCGCCGCAGGGTGCCGGTTACCAGCGACAGGCCGACAAAAAAGGCGGCGAAGGCAGAGGCAGCCGCCCATTCCTGCGCCAGCTCGTGCCACTGTGGCGACACGTCCCGGAGGGGAATATAGGCGATGGCCGCTGCGACCAGGCCGCCGGCGGCAATGCCCGACACTGCGGTGGGCAGCAGATAGCGCCAGGGGGCATCGGTGCCCTTGAGCTGCGCGAGAACGGCGAGGGCGATAAAGGCGATCGAATAGGCCACCCAGAGCTTGATTAGCAGGGCCAGCGGGGAGCTGTAGCCGGCCCCCGCGTAAAAGGCTCCGCAAACCAGGGCGAACGCCAGCAGCGGGCCGAGGCGGCCGCGCAGGCTGAAGTCGCCGAGGCGGCCCGATGCCGGCGGGGTGGTGGCGAATAGAGGCGTCAGGGGGTTGAGCACAGCCGGTTACCGCACCAACTCCAGATTTTGTGGGGCCTTCGGCAGCTCCCTGAACGGCATCCGGGTGGTGGGGGCATCGGTGCCGACAGTTTCAATCTGTATATCCTTGATCCATAACTGGCCGCGCCCGTTCATCAGCAGGCCCATGGAAATGATGTTTGCCTGTGGCGATATGTCGAGAACGATTTCATGGCGAGTCCAACCCTGGGTTCCCTTGATAGCGCGATTCTGCATATTGTCGAAAGCTACCGCGGGTTTGTTTGGTTCATCCACGCGCATCCACAGGCCGCCCCAGTGGTCAACCTTATCGGCTTTTACCCAGGCGGAGTAGCGCAGGCGGGTGCCGCGGTAGGCATCTGCGTCGAACTGCTGCATCAGACTTACGAAACCTTCCTCCTCGGTTTCGCATTTCAGTGCCATATTGAGCTCGCCGAGGGATGACAGCTCGTTGTCGACCCCGGCCCGACAGGCTTCCAGTGCCGGTGGTATGCCGTTCTTGAACCATGGTTCCGGCAGCCGCTCCTCGAGGGTATTGGCCTGAACGAAAGACGCGGCCAGTGCGGCGGCGACGAGTACTTTGTAGTTCATACAGCCTCCTTTACTTTTGCTTGTTGAACGAGGCCTACTCTAAGTGCGCGCGCGGCGCCTGCAACGGGATGCGACGAAGCGGCATTTTTCGGTAGTGAACAGGAGGATATTGGGAATAATCGGTTTCCTCAATCGGGCGGGATGCCCAACTTGTAGGAACGGCCGTTGGCCGCGATCGATGTTCGCGGGCTCGCGAAGGTTTAATCGCGGCCAGCGGCGGAGGGCCGCCCCGCCGTTCCTACAGGAAAAAACTAAACGGAGAGCGGGTCGCCGCGCTCGATCAGGGTTTCGATATCCAGCCCCCGCGGCAGGCAGCCGGTGTTGTGAGTGCCGGTGCTTTCCAGCCGCGAGGCGATAAAAGCCTCCGCCACCGCGCTGTTGCCCCCCTGTACCAGCAGGTGCGCCTGCATGGTGAGCGCCATCTGGTCCACCAGCTGGCGGGCGCGGTATTCCAGATCGTCCATGTCCGCCATCTGTTTTTTCAGCCTGGCGACGGCGCTGTCGAGGCGCGGGTCGGCGCCGGCGCTCTGTTCCAGTTCGTCGTACCAGGCCAGCAGTACCGCGGGGGTTTTGCCGATGGCGCGCAGTACGTCCAGCGCCTGGATATTGCCGGAGCCTTCCCAGATGGCGTTGATGGGCGCGTCGCGGTACAGGCGCGCGGTGATAAAGTTTTCCACCACGCCGTTGCCGCCCAGGCATTCCATGGCCTCGTAGGCGTGGTGCGGGGTGCGTTTGCAGATCCAGTATTTGCCCACCGCGGTGCCCAGGCGCATCAGCAATTTTTCCTGCTCTTTGTCCAGGTGATCCAGCGCCCGGGCGGTGCGCATGGTGATGGCCACCGAACCCTCCACCTCCAGTTGCAGGTCCGCCAGCACGTTTTGCATCAGCGGCTGGTCGCGCAGTTTTTTGCCGAAGGCGTCGCGGTGTCCGGCGTGGTAGATCGCCTGCAGCGCGGCCTGGCGCTGGCCGGCGGAGGAGCCGATCATGCAGTCGAAGCGAGTGGCCGCGACCATTTCGATAATGGCGTTGACTCCGCGACCCTCCTCGCCGACCAGCCAGCCGAGGGCGCCGCGCATCTCCACTTCGGAAGAGGCGTTGGAAACATTGCCGGATTTGTTTTTCAGGCGCTGTACCTGCAGCGGGTTTTTGCTGCCGTCCGGACGCCAGCGGGGCACGAGGAAACAGCTGAGGCCGCCGGGTGTCTCTCCTTTTTCCACTTGGGCGAGCATCAGGAAGGCGTCGCACATGGGCGCGGACATAAACCATTTGTGGCCCAGCAACTCGTAGGCGCCGTCGCCGACCGGTGTGGCGGTACTGGTATTGGCGCGCACATCGGAGCCGCCCTGTTTCTCGGTCATGCCCATGCCGATGGTGAGGTAGGCTTTTTGCGTGTGCGGACGGTTGCTGGAGTCGTAACCGCGGGCGGTCACCTTGGGCAGCCATTCCTCCGCCAACTTTGGGTTCAGCCTGATGGATGGCACCGAGGCGAAGGTCATGGTTACCGGGCAGCCGTGGCCGGCCTCCAGTTGGCTGTGCAGGTAGTACTTGGCCGCGCGCACCACGTGGGCGCCGGGTTTGGGATCGGTCCAGGGGGCGCTGTGCAGTCCCTCGGAGAGGGCCAGCTGCATCAGTTGGTGGTAGGCGGGGTGGTAACGCACCAGGTCGATGCGGTTGCCTGTGCGGTCGTGGCTTTCGAAGATGGGTTTGAATTCATTGGCCAGATAGCCCCGCTCGATCATCTCCGGGCGCCCGCACACTTCCCCGTAGCGTTGCAGGTCGTCCTCCGCCCAGTGTCCGCCGTTGTGCTCAACCGTTTCGCACAGCGCCGCGTCGCCGGCGTAGAGATTGTGGCCGCTAAGGGGGGGTACCTGGTTGAAAACCTTGTGGGTATAGGCGAGTTCGGAGGAGGATGTTTTATCGGACATTGGCTTCTCGCTGGCATCTCAACAGGCAGTGGTTCCGGTGAAAGGGTAGTCCCATCACCGCTCCGGGACATCCTAGTGAGATGGGCTGGCGCCGGTCTTGCCCAAAAGTGACGCCGGTGGTTGCGTCATCATCCAATTTTTGGACCTGGTTTTTCCGGTTGGTCATTTTTCTGGCGCGCATGTAAGCCGACTGGCACCCTGTAGGAGCCTGCTTGCAGGCGAACGAGAACGGAACTCCGTTAGCTGTTCGCCTGCAAGCAGGCTCCTACAAACATGGCTTAGCTCAACAGTATTGAGACTAAGGAGACTCCACTGAAAATACCGGGAAGAAGTCGTTACTGGCGAATCAACTCAAACTGCTGATTGGTATTTCCGGCGATACAGGTCCACTGGACGATATTGGCGCCGTCTGCGCTGGAAACGCCCTCCACGTCCATACAGAGTTCGCTGTTGCGGTTGATGATCCGCCAGCGCCCGCTGCCGGCGCCCTGGAAACGGAACTGCTGGTTCCATCCGCCCAAATATTCCCACAGCATGATATTGCCGCCGTTGCTGGTGGAGAAGGAGTCCACATCGAGGGCCATGGCCGGGGCATTGACCGGTGAGATGCGGTGCCAGATGCCGTCCACCGGGGTGATGTTGAACTTCTGGCAGTTGTTATTGAGCCAGCTCCACTGCTGCAGGTTGGTGCCGCCGCTGGAGCCGCAGGAGGTCACGTCGACGGTCTTGCCGCTGTGGACCGGCGCTATGCGGTAGGTGCCGTTGACGGTGCCGTCGTTGCCGCCGCCGCCACCGCCACCACCGGAGCCGCAATTGGAACCCTTGTTGACGCCGGCGCAGGCGATTACACGGTCTTTGACACTGCCGGCGGAATCCAGGTTGTAACCGTAGGGCGGGTCATAGGTGGTGGTGGAGGAGACATTGGGCCCGGCGGTGACACCGTCGCCGCTCACCCAGCGCACGTTGTTGAAAATATTGCCGCGCACGTCCCAGTAGCCAATTTCAGCGCTGTAGAAAGACACCAGGGGGTTCTGCGAATTCTCGAACACGTTGTTCTCGATCCGCAGCAGCGCGCCCATACGGGAATTGATGCCGGTACTTTCGATATTGTTGTAATAGTCGTTGTAAATGTGCCCGTAGCCGAAGCGGAACAGCGGCGTGCGGGAATTGATGTTTTCCCAGCGGTTGTGGTGGAAGGTGATATAGCGGTTGCCGCTGTCGCTGTCGGAGGAACCGTGCAATGAGGCCTTCCAGCTGTCGTGGAAGTAGTTGTAGGAAATGGTGATGTACTGGGCGCCCCGTTTGCTGTCGAGCAGGCCGTCGTAATAGTCCTTGTCGACATTGAGGGAAGCGTAGATTTCGTTGTGGTCTATCCAGATATTATTGGCCGGTCCCTCGATACCGATGGCGTCCTTGTCCCCTATGTTCACCTGGTGAATGGTCAGGTTCTGGATGATCACGTTGCTGGCGCGCCAGATCTTGATGCCGATGCCGTTCAAGCGGCCGCGGTTGCCGACACCGATGATCGACACATCGGACGTGTCTTTTACATTGATCTTGTTGTCGGAGGAATTGCCCGGTGTGATGGTGCCGTCGACGTAAATGGTGATGGGGCCTGAGGCGTTGTCGATGGCGTTCTGCAGGGCGGTGCCGTTGCTCACGGTCACCGAGTTGCCGCCGGCGCCACCGGTGGTGCCGCCGTTGAGGCTGGCGAAGCCTTCCGGCTGCGCCAGTGCGCCGAAGGGCAGGGTGAATAAAAGCGCGATCAGGGCAAACAGCCAGCCGCGCAAGGCGGTTTTATGGAATTGAATTTTCATCGCTGATTCTCTCATCCTTAATTGTTGGTATCACTGCAAATGAAAAAGAGCCGGTCCCGAATGGCACTAAGTTAACGCCTGGGGCGGGCCTGCTACCGGGGGTTCTTTGCGGGACACGCTGTGAATACATCCCTGTACGCTCGTAATCGGCATCCCTGCCTCATACGGTCCCGCAAAGAACCCCCGGCATCAGGCCCTTCGCATCAAGCTTAATCGCTTAACTTAGTGCCATTGCCGGTCCCTGGCGACGCGTGCAGGATCTTCCGTACCGCGCGAAATTCAAATTGAATTTCCCCTGAAAAATGAATCACTGAGTCTGCGTCTGCTGGCAATTTCGGGGGTCGGCTCACGTTTCCGGGCAATGGATACGGCCGCATTGCCATACCATATGACGCTAGTCATATGGTATGGCAATACTTGCATGCGCATTCTGGTTGCGCAACCGGGAGTGGCTTTACCGGATTGGTGCTAACAGGCTAGTACGGATATAAGGTTTTGGTAGTTATATTGTTGAAATAAAAAGTTTTTAATTTTTAGTGTGGCGCTCGGTGCGTCGGGGAAGGTGGTTTTGCTGACGCAAAAGTAAACCTGAGTTTGTGCATTGTTTCGAGTATTGTCATACCAATATGGTGCGCTTGATCCGGCAGTTTCGGCTTCCGGGTTCCTTCGCAGAAAATCAAACGCTGTGCCTGCCGGACAGGGTGAGGGTGAGTCCCAGCCGGCCGGCCCGGGGAGCGTATCGCGCCCGCCCCGATCCCGGTGTCCACCGAGCGGCGCGCAGCAGTGGACCACCATCCGGATCTCCTCCCCCGGGAGGTGCGGGGCCTTCGATTATCGGGCGCAGGAAACTACGTCAATTGACGCATACCCATCCCCGCCTGTTCTTGTTTATATCTTTCCGCAACGACTTTGATCCTGTTTGCCTGCGCGTATTCGCAGTGTGTGACCGATTTTCATGAACCAGCTCGCGCTTGCAAAAAGACCGGAAACCCCGCCCGCCGCGGACAACCGCTGGTACGCCGGGCTGGACCTCCGCTTTCAGGCATCCGGTGGCCGCTGCCGGCTCGCGCACAGCCGCCATCGCGGCCCGCTGTATGTGCAGAAGCCGTTTTACCCCGAGGGACGCGACCTGGCGCACGTCTACCTGCTGCACCCGCCGGGGGGGCTGGTTTCCGGGGACCAGCTGGATATCCGGGTGGAGGCGGAAGCCGGCGCGCGCGCATTGGTGACCACCACCGGCGCGGGGCGGGTGTACCGGGCCCGCGGCGACGGATTGAAGCAGTGCCAGCAGGTCCGCTTGCGGCTCGCGGCGGGCAGCTCGCTGGAGTGGCTGCCGCTGGAAAATATTGTCTACCCGGGAGCCGATGCACGCCTGGACACAGTGGTGGAACTCGCCGGGGAGAGCCGCTTTGCCGGCTGGGAGATCACGTCGCTGGGCTTGCCGGCCTGTGGCGAAGGTTTCGGCGCGAGCGCGTTGGCACAGCGGCTGGAAATCCGCCGCGACGGGCTGCCGTTGTTTGTGGAGCGCCTCGACCTGAACGGCACCCCTGGCCAGAACTCCGGGGCGGACCTGCTATCGGCGGCGGCCGGACTGCGCGGCTTTCCCGTCACCGGCCTGTTCGCAATGGGCCCCTTCGCCCGGGCGCCGGACGAATCCGTGCTGGCGCAGTGCCGCACCCTGCTGCGGGAAAGCGCACAGGATTGTCTGGCGGCGATCACGGCGGTGGGGGAGTTCCAGGTGGTGCGCTGCCTCGGCCATTGCGCCTTTGCGATGCGGCAGCTGTTGGCGCGACTCTGGGCACTGTTGCGGCCTCCGCTGCTGGGCCGCGATGCCTGCCCGCCGCGTATCTGGTCCACCTGAACCTGTCGGTTATCTGTTGGGGGAATTATGGAATTACTGCCGAGAGAAAAGGACAAGCTGCTGGTGTTTACCGCGGCGCTGTTGGCCGAGCGCCGCCTCGCGCGCGGGCTCAAGTTGAACTATCCGGAAGCGGTGGCGCTGATCACCATGGAAATTATCGAGGGCGCCCGCGACGGCAAAACGGTGGCGGAGCTGATGAGTTACGGCCGGGAAATCCTGCGTGCGGACCAGGTCATGGACGGCGTCAGTGAGCTGATTAACGAAGTGCAGGTGGAAGCCACTTTCCGCGACGGCACCAAGCTCGTCACAGTGCACAACCCGATTACCTGACCCGATTACCTGACTCGATTATGAGGAGACACCCGTGATTCCAGGGGAAATACAGATCGTCCACGGCGACATCGAACTCAATCCGGGGCGCGCGACCGTGACCCTGAGAGTGGAAAACACCGGCGACCGGCCGGTGCAGGTGGGCTCCCACTACCACTTTTACGAGGTGAACCCGGCGCTCAGGTTCGATCGGGAGAAAGCCCGCGGTTTCCACCTGAATATTGCCTCCGGTACGGCGGTGCGTTTCGAGCCGGGGCAGGGGCGCGAGGTGGAACTGGTCGCCTACGCCGGCGCGCGCCGGGTCTACGGTTTCCGCGCCGAAGTCATGGGGCCGTTGGACGAGATTGCGGAGGTAGAGCCGTCGTGAGCCGCATGGACAGGCACAGTTACGCGCAGATGTTCGGGCCTACCACCGGTGACCGGGTGCGCCTGGGGGATACCGAACTCTGGCTGCAGGTGGAGAAAGACTTCACCCGCTACGGGGACGAGGTCAAATTCGGTGGCGGTAAGGTGATCCGCGACGGTATGGGGCAGAGCCAACTGGGCTCTGAAGAGACCGCGGACCTGGTGATTACCAATGCGTTAATCCTGGATCACTGGGGCGTGGTCAAGGCCGACGTCGGCATCAAGGCGGGCCGCATCGCCGGTATCGGCAAGGCGGGCAACCCGGACGTGCAGGACGGTGTGGATATCGTCATCGGCCCGGGCACGGAAGTGATTGCCGGGGAGGGCTCCATACTCACCGCCGGCGGCATCGATGCGCATATCCATTTCATCTGCCCGCAACAGGTGGAGGAGGCGCTGATGTCCGGCGTCACCACTATGATCGGCGGCGGCACCGGGCCGGCCACGGGCACCAATGCCACCACCTGCACCCCGGGCCCCTGGAATATCGGCAAAATGCTGCAGGCCACCGACAGCCTGCCCATGAATTTCGGCTTTCTCGGCAAGGGCAACGCCAGTTTGCCGGTGTCGCTGGAAGAGCAGCTGCAGGCGGGTGCCTGCGGGCTCAAGCTGCACGAGGACTGGGGAACCACGCCGGCCTCCATCGACAACTGCCTGGGCGTGGCCGAGCGCTACGACGTGCAGGTGGCGATCCACACCGACACATTGAACGAGTCCGGTTTTGTCGACGATACCCTGGAGGCCTTCGGGGGCCGCGCCATCCACACCTACCACACCGAGGGCGCCGGCGGCGGCCACGCGCCGGACATCATCAAGGCCTGCGCCTCGCCCAATGTGTTGCCGTCGTCCACCAACCCCACGCGGCCCTACACGCTCAATACGGTGGATGAACACCTGGACATGCTGATGGTGTGCCACCACCTGGATACCAGCATTCCCGAGGACATCGCCTTCGCCGATTCCCGCATCCGCAAGGAGACCATCGCCGCCGAGGACATACTGCACGACCTCGGCGCCTTCAGCATGATCGCGTCCGATTCCCAGGCCATGGGACGGGTAGGCGAAGTGATCACCCGCACCTGGCAGACGGCGCACAAAATGAAGGTGCAGCGCGGCTGCCTGCCCGAGGATACGCGGGGCGCGACCGAAGGCGCGGACAACTTCCGCGCGCGGCGCTACGTGGCCAAGTACACCATCAACCCCGCCATTACCCACGGTATCGCCCACGAGGTCGGTTCCATCGAAGTGGGCAAACTTGCGGACCTGGTGCTGTGGAAACCGGCTTTTTTTGCCATCAAACCGTCGCTGATTCTCAAGGGCGGCATGATCGCCGCGGCGCCCATGGGCGACCCCAATGCCTCGATTCCCACACCGCAGCCGGTGCACTACCGGCCCATGTTCGGCGCCCTGGGGATTGCCGCGGCCAAGACCTCCGTGACCTTCACCTCCCGCGCCGCGCTGGACGCCGGCATCGGCGAGGCCCTCGGCCTGCATCGCCGCCTGGTGGCCTGCCGCAACACCCGAGCAATCACCAAGCGCGACATGCTGCTGAACGACTGGCTGCCGGAAATTACCGTGGACCCGCAGACCTACGAGGTGCGCGCCAATGGTGAACTGCTCACCTGCGAGCCCGCCAGCGAACTGCCGCTGGCGCAGCGCTACTGCTTGTTTTGATGTGCTAGAGGAACCGCACCGGTTCAGGGGGGAACCACCTTGTAGGAGCGGGCCATGCCCGCGAACAGAGGCCGATCGCGGGCATGGGCGGATGGCCGCCCCCCCGCTCCTACAGGGCGCGAGTAGTTACTTGCAGAGAATTACCAGAGAGATGAACACCATGCTGGAAATTTACCAACGCCTCGACACGCAAACGCCCCCGCCCATCGACGCGCGCGTAGTGCTCGATCACCTGCAGCGCGACAAGGGCCGGCTGCGGGCGCAATCGAGCGAGGGGCAGGAAGTGCGGATATTCCTCGAGCGCGGCAAGCCGCTGCAAGTGGGCGAGGTACTGCGCAGCGCCTGCGGCAGACACATCCTGGTGGAGGGCGCGAAAGAAACCGTGACCACCGCCCGCTGCGACGACTGGCTGACCTTCAGCCGCGCCTGCTACCACCTGGGCAACCGCCACGTGCGACTGCAGGTGGGTGAACGCTGGCTGCGCATCAAGCCGGACCATGTGCTCGAGGAAATGCTCGCGCTGCTGGGGCTCAGCCTGACCCGCGAAGAAGATGTTTTTGTCCCGGAATCCGGCGCTTACAGTCATGGCCATCACCACCACTGACGCGAGCCTGTTGCGGCTGCTGCAGCTCTCCAGCGCCAGTTTGCCCGTGGGAGGCTACGCCTTCTCCCAGGGGCTGGAATACGCT
Organism: Microbulbifer sp.; assembly: GCF_051659245.1. Classification (NCBI taxonomy): domain Bacteria; kingdom Pseudomonadati; phylum Pseudomonadota; class Gammaproteobacteria; order Cellvibrionales; family Microbulbiferaceae; genus Microbulbifer; species Microbulbifer sp. The sequence goes on along the minus strand of NZ_JBOFOC010000053.1, from coordinate 7,012 downwards.
GTCGATGCCGGCTGGGTGCGCAACGTGGAGGAGACCCGCGAATGGCTGGAACTGCAGTTGCGCCACGGCCTGGCACGCGTGGACTGCCCGCTGTTGCTACGCTGCTACGAGGCGCTGGAAGAGGGCGCGATGGACAGGCTGCGCTACTGGAACCGCTACGCGCTGGCGTGCCGGGAAACCCGGGAACTGCTGCTGACCGATACCGCTACCGGCAACGCCCTGATGCGCCTGCTGGCGCAGCTGCAAGTCCCCGATCCGCTGGTGGAGACGGAGGTAAGTTTCGTTACCGCGTTCGCGCTGGCCGCCCGCCACTGGCAGATCGGCACAACCGCGGCGCTGGCTGGCCTGGCGTGGTCCTGGCTGGAAAACCAAGTGGCCGCGGCCACCAAGCTGGTCCCGCTGGGCCAGACTCAGGCGCAAAGACTGCTGGGTGAAATACAGCTGCAGGTGCCGGCCGCCATCGAATGCGCGCGTAGTCTGGATGACAGCGAACTGGGCAGTGGACTGCCGGCACTGGCCATCGCCAGTGCGCGACACGAACACATGTACACCCGGTTGTTTCGATCCTGACCGGAATACTCTGCCTGTAGGAGCGGCGGGGCGGCCATCCGCCATGCCCGCGAACTGAGGCCGATCGCGGGCATGGGCGGCAGAGTGGCTCCTTAAGCCAATGTACATTCCCTACGAGTGAGCAGCTACCGATGAAGAAATATTGTGGAGGAAATATGAACCAGCCCAACAGGCAAACCCTGCGGGTCGGCGTCGGCGGACCCGTGGGCTCCGGCAAGACCGCACTGCTGCGGGAACTATGCCGGGCCCTGCGCGACCACTACGACATCGCCGTGGTGACCAACGATATCTATACCCAGGAGGACGCCCAGTTCCTCACCCGCCACGAAGCACTGGCCGAAGACCGCATCATCGGCGTGGAAACCGGCGGCTGCCCGCATACGGCGATCCGCGAGGACGCATCCATGAACCTGGCGGCCATCGACGAGCTGGTGGCCCGCCACGGCAATCTGGATGTGGTGTTCGTGGAGAGCGGTGGCGACAACCTGAGCGCAACCTTCAGCCCGGAACTGTCCGACCTCACCATTTACGTCATCGACGTATCCGCCGGTGACAAGATCCCGCGCAAGGGTGGGCCGGGTATTACCCGTTCCGACCTGCTGATTATCAACAAGACCGACCTGGCGCCCCTGGTAGAAGCCTCACTGGAAGTGATGGACCGCGACGCGAAAGCAATGCGCGGGGAGAAGCCATTCGTGTTCTCCAACCTGAAGTCCCGGGAGGGACTGCAGGACATCATCCAATTTATTGTCCGCGAGGGCATGCTGGACGACAAACCGGCACTGACGGCTTAGGTTCCTTTTCAACAACTCCGGCAGAGAGATCGACAATGACCAACAAGCATATTTTTTCCGCACTATTAGCGCTGTTTTCCGCAGGCTTTTGTGTATTCGGCTGGGCACACGAAGGCCATGCTCCTCCCGGCCCCATACATGAATTACATCATCTGCTGTGGTTGCTGATGCCGTTGGCGGTCGGTGCCGTGTTGATTTTCCGGCACCGGCACCAGCAGCGCAAAAGAGATCGCGATTAGCTATACCGCTGTCTTCACCATAGCGCCTTACTCAGTTGACCCAAAACTGGAGTGGCCTTGTGCCAAAATGAGCGCAGCGAGTGCACAAAGGCGCGTAGGTTTGGGTTTCAACTGGAGTAATTTGTTAGGCATAGAAGTTAATGTGAAAAATAAAACGTTTTATATTTGGGTGTCTGAAACCACCTCGATGTACTATCAATAGTATCTTTTACTGTACCAAATATATCTGGAAATAAAGTTCTACCATTTATATTCATTTTATCGAGCTTATCCAGTAACTTCATAGAATCCCTCTGGCCACAGGGGAATTCTAATTTCTGCAAAAATATACGATCTGCTTTCGGTTGTGGCAAGTCTCTTCCGATTTTCTTGATCCAAATTTCAATTGACCTGTAATAGTCTAGCTTCGTGAAAAAGCCCTGCTGGAATTCGATACGCTTATTCCCCTCGTATGGCTCATCTACGATATCTAGTGCAGGGTATAACTTGTTTAAATATTCCGTGGGACTTATTTTATCGGCGTACTTTGGTCTTATATCATCCACGATGATCCGATTCATCATTTCCAAAATTTCCAGATTTATTACCCATATAGCGCAAGGCTCTTCGGCCTTTGATCTAGGCCTATCGACGAGTGCAAAGTAAAGGGCAATATAAGGAGAGTAAGACCAGTCAAGGAGAGGCGAAGGCAGCCCGAAATGCTGGCCATATTGCCAGATGTCAATTTTATCGACTTGCTCTTGCGGAAGATCGCTATTTGTTATTAATTTTCTTTTGAAATCTCTGTGTAAAATTGCTTCAGCCACTTCATACGTATTTTCAAACGACTCTTTTCGTTCAGGAAACATACTCATGGCCTCGTCTACATATCGAACGAGAGTAGTTTCCAACCCCCAGGTCGCATTTGCGTGGCCTCTGAAGCCAAGTCGGTGTTGGCGAGTTATCAAGTTGTCATGAATGTACCTCTCAATACTACTAACGTCTTCAAATTTTTTAACTTGAGCTTCAGAAATTGTATACATTTGAGATCTCTGAATTTTGACTGCTTAACGCTTTTGTAAAAGGCGCGACGTCAGGCGTCCTTTTGGCAAACTTGTTAACTCATACTAGCAACACTGGAGTATTAACCAGCTATTATCAAATTGATTAATTTTAGATTTCTGCTCCTGCACCCAGAAATATATCATTCCACAATCGCCCCACATGACATCCAAGTCATCGTCACTATCAAATTGAAATAACAGTTTCCAGTCCTTAGCGCCCGACTCTAGCTTTTTAGCCTCCTCGCTTTTGTACCCTTCAGGACCACCGACATAAACACCATTGGATGCCAGTTGCGATTCGAGGTCCATATGATTACCTTGGACTGGTGACGGGAAGCCACCCATTTGATGGGACGGTTCGTCGTCACCATCGTCAAGGTCGATATATGCATCGACTTCTTCATCAGACAGTCCTAGTCTTTCAACACTAGGATCATCGTAATTTGGGAGAACTTGCACTAGCACTGGCTCAATGAATATTTCTTTAATTTTGCACTCGTCATGCAAGTCCAGTGGATATTCGACGTAACCATCTGGCTCGGAATGATAGAGCACAGTCCAAGCACCTCGATCTTTTGGATCGAAACCCCAAGGCATTTCAATTACATCATAAAAAAATAATATTGAACCTTTATCGGCAAGCCACTCATAATGATGCACACTGGAAATTTCAGCCAAGTCTATTTGAGCAAGGAAGGCCATTGGCTTCCCATTACTTCGTGGCCATTCAAAGTTATTTCTATCAGCGAATGGTTTCCCCCCAAACTTTGATTTTTTGATTAGAGATGTTCTTTTCAGCCTTATCGCTGGGCGTTTTAAGCCTTTGATTTTAGGCTCCAAGGATTCCCTTATCTTGTCCCAATCTATCTTTTCTCTAGCGCCAAATAGTTTTTTAAATATTTCCATGATCTACTCTAAGAGAGTTAACGAGGCTGTAGAAAAACTCCGGCCTTTCGTTCTGGTTATATTTCGCCCAAAAAATCTCGCCCCTACGTGAATTCTGGACCTGTTTTGTATGGCAAAAAGTATTTCAGAGCACTCTCCGCACGAAAAATTTGTCACTTCAAGAAGTGCTCGAGTTTTTCTACAGCATGAACGTAGCGCACAGAGGCGCGAGCTTGCGAGCGTCCTGCCGCCGCTTGCGGCGGCGAACTGGTGCGCCTTGTTAGCGTAACTTTCACAAAACCTCATTTTTGACTAACTCCTGCGCCATAGAGGTTATAAATCTCATATCGCTAAGCGCCCACGGGATCATAGACATAGTTCCTTCCATGCTTAGGGCGGCGTCCTCTACCTCTTTTGGAGGTCGTTGGCTGCACGCAACGTACGTCCAGGCAAGACCTCCAAAAACAAACCTGTACGCCAACTGGTGCCCCAAGCGTGTCTGAGTTGGCGGCACCACGAGAGCTTCTACGATATCGCCTTCGTGCATGATAGGAGAGACTATGAAGGGATATCTACTTGCATCTCCTGCATTCTCCATCAATATCATCAGCCTTAGCTTTTCTTCGTGGGGACCCAGGGTGACGCCGGAAAACATCTCCATCTTCGATACTCCCGTCCGCCACAAGGTGGATAACGCAAACAGCTTAAAGCGCCTGTAATCAATCCCACTGATCCGTATGATCCTTCCATCCCGCCGGTACGTCAGCGGTATTCCACCATTGAGAACTTTACTCGCGTACCGCTCATACCTGGACAATAGCTGTTCGCAATCTCCGCACAAGAGAGGCTCGCGAAAGCCCTTCTGCTTATATTTGTTGCCCGTATCCAGATGTAGCTCGTGAAAGCGGTGCTTTTCGTCGTAAAGAGCAGCAAACAGAAACTCAGGGATAATGTGTGAGTTCTTAAGATCGCTCTCTTTTTTACACAAGTGACAGCGCATATTTTTACCGCTAACGCCCGCGCAATGGGCGCGAGCTTGCGAGCGCCCCAATTGACGCGTTTGTTACGTTTACGCGGGACTCTTTCTGGATACCCACTAAATAAAACTTTTTCTCTTTTTTTCTCTTTTTTCTTTCAGACTATCTTTTATTTGTACTGATTGATGGGCACGATCGCTGTGCGACTTTTACCCATCCTCAGTGCTTCGCGGAAGAAGGTGACGCCTCCTTTTCCCCGATCCTTTTATTCGGTCATCAATTTGATCAGTTTTTTACTCGCACAGTCCGGATTTTTGGAATCGAACCACTGCACTCGGAGTCGCTAATATTAAAGCGGATATCTTTTCCTGACATCCATGCAGCAAGTATCAAAGAGTAGCTCGCATCAAAACCAGGGTGGCTATTCTCCATTCGGTACCTGCTGTTGTCATCGCTGCAACCCGCGGGATTGAAATGTAGCTGTTCGTCCACATAAATATAAGCATGACCAGTAGTGCCTATGAAAACAGACGATATTTTTGCATAGGGCGAATTTTCGGCACAAACAAAAACAGGGCTGTACAGTAAAACGAAAAATATCATTACCTTCATCTTCATCTTTTTATTCCTTTTGCAAGAGCTCTATAACAATAAGCGAGCTATCTCAAGATTGGTGTTCGGGAAACGGTCGCTGGGCGGCCTTTGCCCCTCCTTGCTGCACTTAATCAAATGTCCTCACCGTCGTAACTTTAGGGTAATTCCCGTCGCAGCCATCGATATTAAATGACAACCTTGATTTTGACATTCTCGTAGCAAGCACCAGACTAAACATCTCCTAAAGTGGACCCCTCTGTCAAGACAGGTTTTCCAGCGAGTTTAAGCTGCGTCCATCTCTTGAACAACTCTAGGACACCCACCAAGTAAAAAGCTTCTTGCGTCACTTCTATTGCATCGTATCCCCATTTGCGCAAAAAACTGTCTATACATCAAGTTTCATGAGTCAGCAGAAAATGACTGCGCCACGCAAAGCTCCTATCTGCCCAGACACCACCCCCTATTACCACTGCGTCTCCCGCTGTGTGCGCCGTGCCTTCCTGTGTGGGCGGGATGAGCGTACAGGGCAGAGTTTCGAGCATCGCCGCCAGTGGATTGAGGATCGGTTGCTGGCACTGGCCCAGGTATTCGCCCTGGATGTCTGCGGATATGCGGTGACGAGCAACCACTAGCGCATCGCAGCCGCCAAGCAAAGTGAGCAACCCCAGTCACTCTTCCCATTCGCCGGTAATCCGCGAGAGCCCATGTCCGCGGGCATTCCCCTGCGGCTCGAGGACTACCTGGCGCTGGTGGACTGGACCGGACGCACTCTTCGCGAGGACAAACGTGGAGCCATTTCCGACCGCCTACCGCCCATCCTGGAGCGGTTGCAAATCGACCCGAGAAACTGGCTCTACCTGAGCCGGAACTTCGAAAGCCGCTTTAGGTCTCTGGTTGGCTCCGACCAATCGATACGCACCGCCTGCGAACAGCTCGGTAAACACTGGGCACAGGGAGTTCGCGAGTGTGAACGATTTTTCTCTCCGTCGCCCACGTCCTGATTCTTTGCCTTCCTCTTAAAAAGTACCGACGCAGCTCAACTGCGAGGGGTTCTTTGGCCTTAAAGCGGCTGACTGGGACTCACATCTGCCTCATTTTGACAATAAGCAGCCTCTAACGTTCGAAAGATTTTTCAACACTAAACATCATCGGAATAGCTTCCGGTTTTTCTATTTATGGCTGTCCATAAATACCGTTGTTCACTACCTGCCGAAGAATCTGGCGACTGAATTCATTGAGCCTTCTAACCGATTTGAAGCCATGCCTGCTTCATTTTTCATCATTTTTCTCCTGTTCTTTCTTTTGTTTTTTATTTAATTTGGTGTCCTGTTATTTTATTACGGTTCTTTTATTAGTGGGTGTTTTCGTTCTTTTCGTTACTTGATTATTTAATAATTCATACACAATATAGCCGTTAGTGTTCGTTTTATAAAAATAAAATTTAACTGAACTACTAGATTTATATTCGTATATCAATTTATTTCCACTACTATCAACAATAGAGTCCGCATTTTTAATACTCGTTGGCCCACAACCTAAACCATTTGGATAACCAGCCTCTAAAATCAGCTTGCCTACCACGTTCTGATCGGGATATTTTTTATATTCATCGTAATACCCTATTAGGATTAAAGAAATTGAAGAAAGAATACATCCATCAGTAATTAATCGCTGTTCGTCTTTCTCAATTTTTTCATAGCGCTTCATAGTGAAAAGGAAAAAAATAAAAAAGACTAAAGCAAAAGATAAATGCAATATTTTCTTTCTCATAGTTAACCCCAATGTTGCATAAATTTCCGGCATTTAGCACCAATAACACTATAAATATAGGGGTTTAACGCAGTTTAAGCGCTGTCGGAGAACTTCACCGACGGTGAACTCTTGCGACAGGCAAAATAAGCTGATTTTTT
>NZ_JBOFOC010000052.1:0-3233 GCF_051659245.1 Microbulbifer sp. | reverse complement strand
CCACCCCGCTGCCGTTGGGGCTGGAGCATCGGCAGACCGAAGCGAAACTGGCCGGGTCCGGCCTCCCCCACGCGATCCTGCGCAACGGCTGGTACAGCGAGAACTATACCGCCGGCGTGCCGGTGGCACTGCAGTTCGGCGCTGTCATGGGCTGCGCCGGCGACGGCCGCATTTCGTCCGCCTCACGGGCCGATTACGCCGCCGCGGCCGCAACCGTACTCCTGGCCGAAGAGCAGGCCGGCAAGGTCTACGAACTGGCGGGAGACGACTTCTACACCCTGGGCGAGTTTGCAGCCGAAATCGCAGCGCAGTCCGGCAAGGCGATCAGCTACCAGGACCTGCCGGAAGCGGAGTACCAGCAGGCGCTGGTGGGCGCCGGACTGCCGGAACCGGTCGCAACCCTGCTGGCAGAGTCCGATACCGGCGCCTCCAAAGGCGGCCTGTTCGACGACAGCAAACAGTTGAGCGCGCTGATCGGCCGCCCGACCACGCCAATGGTCGAATCGATCCAACTGGCGCTCGCGTCTCTGGGATAACCCTCCAAAGGCCGGACCAGCGTCCGGCTTTCCTGCGCGCGCATCTACTATCGAGGAAAAGTTGCCGCCGATTCTCGACAGTTTGCAGATCGATCTCCAGCACTGGCTCTACCTGAGCCGGAACTTCGAGAGTCGCTTCAAATCGCTGGTAGCTGCCGCCCACTCGGCGCGCAGCACCTGCGAACGACTCGGCAAGCGCTGGGGTATCCGGAATTGCGAGCGCTATTTTCCGCCACCCGCCGATTCCTGACCTTTTGTTTTTTCTCTTAAGGAGCGCCATCGCAGGCTTGCTGCGAGGGTTGTTTTTTTGCCTGTGCCGTGCGAAGCGCGGCCCGCCGCGTCTTTTGCGGCGGCTGGAACGAGCGGTAGGAACTGTCCGCCGGCACGAGGTGAGCCTGGCACCTTGGCTTGCGCTGTTTTTGCAAGCCATGTGACAGGCGGGTTGATGTTCGGGGGGGGGCGATGCGCCCCGGCGCTGATCGTCGGGGTGCTTAGCGCTGGTGGGTCTGGTGGGTTTCCATATAACGGCGCAGCAGTTTATTGATGCGGGTCTGGTAGCCCCGGCCCTGGGCCTTGAACCATTTCAGCACGTCCGCGTCCAGGCGCAGGGTGACGGATTGCTTGGGCGGGACTTTCAGTTCCGCGTTGCGGAAGAAGTCGTCGTCCAGTTCGGGGATGTCGCTGGTGTCGATGTCTTCGTCTTCCATCTCCGCCAGGCGTTTCCAGTCAGTTTTAGACTTTGCAGTTTTGCTCATAACGACACACCTCGCTTTTGGTGGCTTTTCGGGCTGAGATAATGCGGATGACGTCGCCCCGGCGTTCGGTGTAGACCACCACGCCGATCAGGGCCCGTATCCAGCCAAGCGCGACCCAGCGCTCTTCGCCATAGTCTTCCCGATCGTCCGGCAGGGCCAGCATGGGATGGTTGAAGATGTCCTTGGCGTCGGCGAAGTCGATCCCGTGTTTGCGGATGTTGGCCACGTTCTTTTCCGGGTCCCATTCAAAGCGCATGGCCGCTCCGTATTGACACTTGTACATACATTCTAGACTCCTCAAGTCGCGCCGCCAACCCCGGCTTCATGCTCCATCCTCGCCGTCCCCGTCTTCCCCCGCTCGCGCTCCAAGACCTCGAACAGGGGTTCTTGGATGGGGTTCTTGGATGTTCTTTGTTCTTGGATGGACACCCATCAAACACAAGGCATCTGACGCCAGTGTTCTTGGATGGACACCCATCAAACACAAGGCATCTGACGCCAGCACTCTTGCAACCCTATCGAATCGGCGCAAAATACTGTCTATCCATCCAACTGTATGAATGGCCAGATATGGGACTCCCTCGCAAATCCCTGGTATCTCTCAAAGCCACCCCTTACTACCACTGCGTCTCCCGCTGTGTGCGCCGAGCCTTTTTGTGTGGGCGGGACGAGCGCACCGGGCAATGCTTCGAGCACCGGCGCCAGTGGATCGAGGACCGGCTTCTGGAATTGGCCCGGGTGTTCGCTCTGGATGTCTGCGCCTATGCGGTGATGAGCAACCACTACCATGTGGTGTTGCATGTGAACGCGGCGCAAGCCGCTGGCTGGGAGCTGCACGAGGTGGTGGAGCGCTGGCACCAACTCTGCAAGGGCTCCCTGCTCTCCCAACGCTTCGCTCGCAACGAGATCCTGGACGCCGCGGAGCTGACGCAGCTCGCCGAGGTGGCGGAGGTGTGGCGGGCGCGGCTCACGGATATCAGCTGGTTTATGCGCATGCTGAACGAGTCCATCGCCCGCGAAGCCAACCGGGAAGACGGTTGTACCGGCCGCTTCTGGGAGGGTCGCTTCAAGTCCCAGGCGCTACTCGATGAGCGGGCCCTGGCCACCTGCCTGGCCTATGTGGATCTGAACCCGATCCGCGCGAAAATGGCGGAGGCACCGGAAGCGTCGGACCATACTTCCATCCGGCGGCGTATCTCCGCGGCTAAAGATGGCCAACAGCCGGAGCAGCTATTCCCCTTCATCGGCAATCCGAGGGAACCCATGCCGGCAGGGCTGCCCTTCCGCCTGCAGGACTACCTGGAGTTGGTTGACTGGAGCGGGCGCTGTCTGCGCGAGGACAAGCGTGGAGCCATCGAGGAAAAGTTGCCGCCGATTCTCGACAGGCTGCAGATCGATCCCCAGCACTGGCTCTACCTGAGCCGGAACTTCGAGAGCCGCTTCAAATCGCTGGTAGGTGCCGCCCACTCGGTCCGCAGCACCTGCGAACGACTCGGCAAGCGCTGGGCCCAGGGCATCCGGGATTGCGAGCGCTATTTCCCGTCACCCGCCGCTTCCTGACCTTTTGTTTTTCTCTATCGCAGGCTTGCTGCGAGGGTTGCTTGCCTCAAAAACGACTGGTGGCTGTCCAGTTTTTCCTTTAGCGAACGCCTGCCTTCCTACCTATTTGTGGGTGTCCAGTTCTGTGGTCAGTTAGTTAACTTTTGTAACTTTTGTGGGTGTCCAGAAACAGCTTGATCTCCTCCAGCGAGGTCGGCCAACGAGCACCTCAGCACGCCAACGTAATCGAAGCGGCGAAAAAGACCGAAGTGGGGCTGCTGGTCTACACCAGCATCCTGCACGCCGACACCACCCCGCTGCCGTTGGGGCTGGAGCATCGGCAGACCGAAGCGAAACTGGCCGGGTCCGGCCTCCCCCACGCGATCCTGCGCAACGGCTGGTA
>NZ_JBOFOC010000051.1:0-16005 GCF_051659245.1 Microbulbifer sp. | reverse complement strand
GGGGCGGCCATCCGCTCATGGCCGCCCCGCCGCTCCTACCCAATCACTTCCACTTGATATTGCAACCCATAGAAGGAACCTGATCCTCGTCCGGCCGCTCCCCCGCCAGCACCGTATCCACCGCCGCACGCAGATCCCGCCCATTGACCGGCTCATTGTTACCCGGCCGGCTGTCGTCGAATTGTCCGCGGTACACCAGCTTCCTATTCTTATCAAACAAAAAGAAATCCGGCGTACAGGCCGCATCGAACGCCCGCGCCACTTCCTGGGTTTCGTCCACCAGGTAAGGGAATACATAGCCCCGGGCGGCAATTTCCTCCCGCATTTTCTCCGGGCTGTCATCCGGGTAGTTTGCGAAGTCATTGCTATTGATTGCCAGTATGGTCAATCCTGCCTTCTGGTACTCTCGTGCAAATTCGGACAGAGCGGGGGCGATATGCTTTACGTAGGGGCAGTGGTTGCAGATAAAGGCGACCAGTACAGGTTGCCCGGGGAGATCCCGACTGTAGTGAATGTTTCCCGCCGGATCGGGAAGGGAGAAATCGGGCATGGGGCTGCCGAGAGGGATCATGGAGGAAGGGGTTAGGGCCATGGCGATTGCCTCCTCTGTCAGTGGTACTTTGGGTCAACAGGATAACACTGACAGTCAGGTGTCTTGTAAGCCTTAATAGGCATCAACGGTCTCCGGTATCGGAAACAAAATCCCTCCGCTCCAACCCATACTTCTTCATCTTGTCATAAAGCGTCTTGCGAGGTAGCCCCAGGCTTACCATGCTGTCCTTGATGGATCCTTGGTGACGCCGCAATGTCTCCTCGATCAGAGAGCACTCGAACAGTTCAACACGCTCTTGCAGTGTTTGCTGACCATGCAGATCATCTCGCGAATCTGCAAACGAAGTACCGCCGTTCAGCGCACTTGCCCCGAGAAGCACATACCGCTCAGCCAGATTGCGCAACTCGCGCACATTCCCAGACCACTCCTGGCTTTTTAGCCGTGCCATGGTTTCCGCATTCAGGGGAATCAGCTCGCGATGGTGGCGGGCCGATGCCACCAGGGCGAAGTGCTGGAACAGGAGCGGAACATCCTCCCTGCGTTCCCGCAGTGGCGGTATGGGGATGGTGACCAGGTTGAGGCGGTAGTAGAGGTCGCGGCGGAATTTTCCGGAATCGCTCAGGGCGAGTAGATCCTCTTTGGTGGCGGCAATGACGCGGATATCCAGGGGGATCTGCTGGTTACTTCCCAAGCGCTCAACCTGGCGCTCTTCCAGAACGCGGAGCAGTTTTACCTGCAGCGTCAGCGGCATACTTTCGATTTCGTCGAGGAACAGAGTGCCGCCGTTGGCGTACTCGAATTTGCCGATGCGGCGTTTGTCGGCGCCGGTAAAGGCCCCGGCCTCGTAGCCGAACAGCTCGCTCTCGATGATACTTTCCGGCAGGGCGCCGCAGTTGATGGCGACAAAGTTTTTGTCCCGGCGGGCGCTGTGGTCGTGCAGATAGCGGGCTACGAGGTCCTTGCCGGTTCCGGTCTCGCCAAACAGTAGAATATCGGCGGGAGTGTCCAGTACCTGGTGGATAAGTTCCCGCATTTGGCGAATGGCGGGGGTATTGCCGAGAATACGGGGGCCGGGGGCGGCGAAGTTCTCCACCTCCGCCTTGAGTTTACGGTTTTCCAGTGTGAGTTGACGCTTTTCCAGTGCCCGGTGTACTACTTCCAGCAGGTGTTCGTTATCAAATGGTTTTTCAATAAAATCGTAAGCGCCGTTACGGATGGCATTGACGGCCATGGAGATATCGCCGTAACCGGTCAGTAGTATCACCGGCAGCCCCCGGTCGATTTTCAGTGTGTGTTCTGTCAGCGCGAGGCCATCCATGCCCGGCATATTGATATCGCTGATCAAAATTCCGGGCCATTCAGGTGTCAGCTTCGGGAGTACCTTTTCGGCTGAGTCGAAGGTTTCCACCGTATAGTCGTGTAGCTCCAGCAGCTGTCTGACCGCGTCGCGGATGTACTCTTCATCATCGACATAAGCGATTGGACCGCTCGGTGAGGTGGTGGACTCTGGGTTCATTGGCTTTCGCCTCTCCGGTTATTGGTTTTGGCCGCGGGCAGTTGTATACGGAAAACTGCTCCCCCGTCGGGGTGGTTGCGCGCGCTCAATTCGCCCTGCATGGATTCGATAATCTGGTAGGAAATGGACAGACCCAGACCCAGGCCCCGGTCTTCGCTCTTGGTGGTGAAGAAGGGCTCGAATATACGCTTCAGGTTGCTCTCCATAATACCGGGTCCGGAATCGTGGAATTCGATAATGATCCGGTTATCCTCGCGCCAGGATTCTATATTGAGCGTCTTTTGATCTTGATTTTCCACTGCCTGCATGGCGTTCGACAGGACGTTAACGATAACCTGTTCGAGACGGACCATATCCCCGAGTACGATAAGCTGTTCGTCATGGAAGCGCAGGTGGCAATCGATCCCAGCATTCCGGTAGGTCCTGTGCATAATGGCCATGGCGCCCCGCACACTTTCACGCAGGTCGATGGGGCTGAGCCTGCCCGGGCTATTTCGCGAGAACTCCTTATACTGCGCAATAATTTTTCCCATGCGCTCGCTGAGGGCATTGATCTGCAGCAGGTTTTCCCGGGCTTTGTCTGTATTGTCCCGGTCCAGGAGTGTGACTGCTGTCTGTGCATAGCTGCGCAATGCAGCCAGCGGTTGGTTGAGTTCGTGGTTGATACTGGCCGACAGACTTCCTATTACCGCCATCTTGGCGGTTTGTATCAATTCGTCCTGGGCGTGCTTTAACATCAGCCGTGCCTTTTCCTTCTCCTCCACTTCGGCAACCAGGCGCCGGTTGGTGGTTGTCAGGGCCTCCGTGCGTTTGCGGACCAGGCTTTCCAGTTCGTGGCGGGAACGCTGCAGTAACTTGAGAGTTTTGGCGCGCTTGCGGAGGTAAAGCAATACCATGACCACAAGCAGGTAGCAGGCCGCAGCGGTCAAGAGCAGGATAAAGCGCTGGCGCCGGACTTCTTCAAGGGTTGTCAATGTAACGGCCCGCCAGCCGACTACGGGCATGGACTTGGATTGGGCCAGAAAGCGGGCCCTCCTCTCCCGGGTGCTTCCGAAATCGAGCAGTTGAGATCCTTCTCTGGAGGGAAAGCTTGTCGGCCGCGCTTCAGTTACGTCCAGCTGGCCTATAGTCGTTCCCGCATACTGCTGATTTGTGGCCAGCTCACGGCGCTGGTCCGCCGTTAGCGGGTAGAGGGCATGCAATATCCAGTCGGGTTCGGATGAAAAGAAAATAATCCCGTTGTTGTCGATTACCAGGTATTTGAAGTTGCCTCCCCTTGCGGCGCGCAGCCATTCCCTTTCCAGGTTCTGGATGTTTATCTTTGTGACGATGACCCCTATCACATCATTATCGACAGTTAGTGGAGCGGCATAGTAATAGCCGCGCAATCCGGAGGTGGTGCCGAGAGCGTAATAGCGGCCGAAAAACCCGTTTTTGGCCTGTGTGAAGTAGGGGCGAAAGGAAAAGTTTTTACCGACAAAACTGGTAGGCTTTTGCCAGTTGCTGGCGGCGACGACGTCGCCCCCCGGGTCCATCAGGTAAATATCGGATGCACCGGTAATACCTTCAACTTCCTGGAGGTAGATATTTGCTTCATTCTGTAGCGAGGCAGTCGGCTTCTGCAGCAGGTTCTGAAGCAGGGTGTTGGTGGAAAGTACCTGGGGGATAGCTTCATATCTGCCCAATGCGCCTTCCAGGTAGGCCGTGAAGTTCTGCAGCTGAAAGTCCGATTCCCACTGCAGCCTCCGAAACGTTGCGGCGGTGCCCAGGCGCTGGGTGATAAACAGCGTCAGCAGAAATCCCACCACTGCCAGGGTGGAGACAAGAATACGTAGAATGTAGGTGCGGGTTGTGGTCACTCTGGCTGTGTTCACTCGGCGGTGACGATATTGCTCTGTAGGAGCGGCCGCTCCTACAGGGAGGGAGTAGTTACCCGGATAAAGCATTTCGTCACCGTAATCTATCAGTAACTCCAGTTTCGGGGTTCAACCGTAGAGTGCGCCGTGCGCACCGCTCCAGGGCTGGTGGGAGCCCCAAGCTTATTGGTGCGCACGGCGCACCCTACGGCTGTCCCGGAAGCGCTCCCCCGGTTTTCGCCTTTACAGGTCCTCGAACCCCGAAACTTGAGTCAGTAAAAAGGCCGCCCGGTTCGGGAGGGCATGGACAGCTGGGTCCTTTTCCTTCTTCCGGCCGGGTCTGGCGAGGGTTAGCCACCCCCCGAATAGCCGAAATACCCGGGCAGTACCAGCGAGATTTGCGGTACATAGGTGATTAATAACAGAAACAGCAGCAACAATGCCAGCCAGGGAGCGGCGGCACCGATCACCCAGCCGATCCCGCGGTTGGTAATACCGGCGGTCACAAAGAGGTTCAGGCCCACTGGTGGCGTCAGCATGCCGATCTCCATGTTCACCACCATGATGATTCCCAGATGGATGGGATCGATTCCCAACTGGGTGGCGATTGGAAACAGGATCGGGGCCAGAATCAGCAGAATGGCCGTAGGCTCCATAAAGTTCCCGGCCATCAGCAGCAGGATGTTGACGATAATCAGAAAGCCCCAGGCCGGCAGTCCCCACTGAATAATGGTTTCGGCGATGGCGTGGGGGATGCGCTCCGTGGTCAGTACGTGGGCAAACAGCATGGCGTTGGCGATGATGAACAGCAGCATCAGCGAGACTTTGGCGGCGTCCAGCAGTACTTTCCTGACTTCTTCGTCCGTGCTGGCGCGGGGGAGGGCCAGGGCGATGCCGCCGATATTGCGATACAGCGTCCGGCTAAAGGACTCTCCCGTCTTACGCCAGGGGACCCCCTTGAGGGGGCCGATATCGCGGTAGCCCACGACGGCCACAAAAAAGGCGTATACGGCGGCCACGGCAGCCGCTTCGGTGGGGCTCGCCACACCGCCGTAGATGGAGCCGAGCACGATGATGATCAGCATCAGGCCGCCCAGGGCCTTGATGCCGGAGCGGGAGAGCTGGCCGATGCCAGGGAAGGGGCGCGAAGGCAGCTTTTTGATGCGGGCCAGAATATAGATGGCGATCATCAGAATGCCCCCCATCATCAGCCCGGGGATCAGCCCGGCCATAAACAGCCTTGCGGCCGAGACCTCTGTGGCGGCGGCGTAGACCAGCATGACGATGGATGGCGGGATCAGGATTCCCAGAGTTCCCGCGTTGGCGATCACACCGGCGGCGTACTTTTCGGGATAGCCGGCCCGTACCATGCCGGCAATGACGATGGAGCCGATTGCCGCTACCGTAGCGGGGGAAGAGCCGGATACGGCGGCAAAGAGCATACAGGCCAGAACGGAGGCCATTGCCAAGCCTCCGCGAATATGCCCGATCGAATCCATCGCAAAATTGATCATCCGGCGGGCCACGCCGCCGGTGGACAGGAATGCCGATGACAGAATGAAGAACGGAATGGCGAGCAGCGTGTAGTGCTCGGAGGTGGCTTCAAAGAATTTCAGCGCGACCGATGCCAGTGAGTCGTTGGAAAATATCAGGATGGTCAATACGCTGGAAAACCCCAGGGCAATGGCAATGGGCATGCCCAGCAGCATGCAGATGAAAAGTACCAGGAAGAGAGTTGCAATAGTCATGTTCAGGCGCCCTCGGCCAGTGCGGCATTAAGTTTCGGGGAGGGGCGATCGAGAGTAGTGTTTTCCTTGTCTGCCAGTTGCAGACTCTCTTTCACTTCGTCGGTGCGGCTGAAGCCGTCAGCTGTACCGCTGATAATTTCCCACAACAGGTGTAACAGGCGCAGGGCCATAAGGCCGAATCCGAACAGTAGTATGCTGGTGACCGACCACTTCGGCAGAGGCAGGTCTTCCATTTCCAATCCGATCATGTGCAGTTTGTCCACGTAAACCCACCCCCCGTACATAATCAGGCCGCAGTAGGTCAGGCAGATCAGTACGGCGATGGCGGTACAAATGCGGCGCCCGGTGCGGGGGAGGAGGCGCACCAGGGCGTCCACGCCGATATGGGCGCCGATTTTCAGACCGTAGGACATGCCGAAAAGCACGAACCAGGCTGATACTGTCAGGGTGAGTTCTCCGATCCACATGACACCGACGCCGAATCCGAAACGCAACACGACTTCGACAAAGACCAGCAGGGTCATGGCAACCAGCAGTGCACTGATGCACCCTTCTTCAAGGCGCTCGATAAAGTTTTTTATAATCACGACTATAAATTCTCCAGGCTGTGCCGGCCCGCTATTAACCCGGTAACCAAATAGCTGTAGGGTGCGCCGTGCGCACCGTTTGAGTCGGTGCGGGCTTCCGCGCTTTCCGGTGCGCACGGCGCACCCTACGATCTCTGTTGCGGAGATGTGCAGCTATTGATTGGATGCTACCGCGGCGGCAATCAGGTCCCGTCCGATCTGCTTTTCGAACTGCTTCCATACCGGCCGCATGCTCTCTACCCATTGCTCACGCTGGCCGGCGGTCAGTGGTAACACTTTGGTCTGGCCGGAGGCTATGATGGCTTCTTTGTCCTCCTGGCCCTTGAGGTCAGCTATCTTGTTGCCATAGGCAATGGATTCATCCAGTGCCTTCTCGATTTCCGGGCGCAAGTCGTCCGGCAGGCCTTGCCAGAACTCGGCGGAAGTGACCACCAGATAGTCGAGAACCCCGTGATTGGTTTCGGTGATATAGGGCTGGACTTCAAAGAATTTCTTGGAGTAGATATTCGACCAGCTGTTCTCCTGCCCGTCGATAGCCTTGGTCTGCAGTAAGGTGAATACTTCGGAGAAAGGCTTCTTCACGGGAATGGCATCGACGGTTTCGAATTGGGCGGCTAGCACGTCCGAGGTCATGATACGGAATTTCCTGCCCTCGGCATCCCGGGGTTCACGGATGGGGGAGTTGGCGCTCAGCTGTTTCATGCCGTTGTGCAGGTAGCCGAGGCCGACCAGCCCTTTTTTCTCCAACGAACCCAGTATTTTCTGGCCCGCCGGGCTTTGCTGGAAGCGGTCCACGGCTTCCATGTCCTGGAACAGAAACGGCAGGTCGAACACCTGCAGCTGGTCGGTAAATTTCTGGAATTTCGATACCGAGGGCGCGGCCAGTTGCACGTCACCGAGCAGCAGTGCCTCCAGTACCTTGTTGTCGCCGAACAGCTGGGCATTGGGGAATACCTGGACAGACACCCGGCCGGGGAAGCGCTTTTCCACCAGCTCCTTGAAGTGAATGGCCATCTGGCCCTTGGGAGTATTCTCTGCCACGACGTGGGAAAATTTGATTTCGATCGGGGCGGAAAACGCTGTGAGGCTGAAGGCGCACAATACGGTGGCTGCGCCTGCTTTGATCAGGTTGCGAATGGACATAATGTTTCCTCTCTATCGCGTTGTTTATTGCTATGGTTGCGGGGCCGGTCAGAATTTGTAGACGTAGTCCATGTAGAAGCGGTTATCGAACTCGTCCTCCTTGACCTGCGCGACCGTGCCCGTTTCATCCGAGTGGTAGTCGTGGGCAATCCAGCGAAGGCTCAGGCCTTTCACGTTGGGTAGGCTCCATTTGACATCCAGCTCCGTATACCACTCGTCGGCTATGCCCAGAGATTTATCCACGGTGTTCTCCGCACCTTCGCCGCAGGTGTAGCTCAGCTTGGTGGTAAGTCCGGGAACCAGGTCCGTCCAGTTGTAGGCCGTGCGCAGCTGCCAGATATCTTCATTTTTCCCGGTCAGGTCGGGTGCGATGACCGAGCGGGTGGGAAAGGGGTTGCGGCCGTGGTCGCCGGTGAAGTTGTCCTCGAGCCAGACATCGTCGCGGATCGCGGTAAAGGCGCCGCCCAGGGTCAGGTTGCCGCGTTTCCACTCCGCGTCGACATAGGCAGCGCGAGCGTGGTTCTCCGGTTCGACGCCGTCGGCATAGTCCATTTCGCCTTTTTCGGCGCCGACTGCGAAAAGTTCGCCGTCGTCGTCGGAAGTGAAATAACCACCGCTCAGCTCGAGACTGGAATCCCCCAGCGGCAGCTGGTAACCGAGGCGCAGGCCGCGTTTTTGCAGGTAATCCTTGCTGTTCAGCTGTTCGACCCCGGCGGTGAAGTTGCCGCGTTGATATTTGGCGCCGAAGACGCTGATGTAGTCTATGGCGCCGGTTTCGGTAATATCCGTGCGGAAACCTTCGAAGTGATCGTCGTGCCGGCTGGACCACTGGTCGACACGCACGCCGTAGAGTTCGAAATCGGCCAGCTTTCCATTGATGCTGACGCCGCTGTAGGAGCTGGGAATGGCGCGCGTTCCGGAGGAGGAGAGCAGCATGGTCTTGACCACCTGGCGGCCGATTTTCGCGCTCACGCGGTCGGCGAGGTTGAGTTTCAGGTAGGCCTGGCCAATCTTGGAGAAAGCGTTGTCCAGCTCGCCGTCGTTGGTGCGGGTGAGTATGTCATTGCTCACCGCGCCGGAGGAGGCCAGTTCCTGCACGTGGTAGCCGGTCACATCAAAGCCGATCAGGTTTCCCAGGTGGCCCGAGCTGTAACCCAGTTCCAGGCCCATCGCCGACTGTTCGCGGTCCTTGCTGTCGTTTTCGTAGTCGCGGTCAAAATGGATGCCGCGGACCTTGGCGTTGACGCTGCCGTCTTCCCAAAGACCGTCTTCCGCGAAGGCGGGGGTGGCGGCCAGCAGGCAGAGGGAAGTGGCACTCAGGGCCAATGGCAGGCGAATTATTCTCATCATTGCTCTCCCGGTATTTGTTATTAGATACCCGGTGCGTTGGCGTTGTTATGGCGACCGGGTACCTGTGGTAAGAGCAAGAGCCATACCAGCTGCTGAAATTTCTCTTTTTCTCTATAGAAATCAAAGTATTAGAGAAGAAACCAAGCCGCGGGCTGGTGTCGAAATGGGTGGCTGTTCACCCATCGGTCTTGGGAAAATGGGTGGGATTACGCCAATCGGTACCACACCCGGCCCCCCGCCGCTCCTACAGGGTGAGTAGTTACACTTCAAACAGGCTCTAAGGATCAGGCGGCCCGGGGCTTTTTTATATGGTTTACGGCGTGGGCCGCTGCGTAGCGGTAATCTTCAAGGCCGTATTGCTCAAACTCCCGGGAGCAGCTGTAAGCCAATTTCACCACATGATCGTCGCTGCTGAGGCGGGCTTTTTTTCTGATTTCCTTCCAGCTTGGAATATCTCCGGTTTCCGTCGGTACCTGGATCTCTTTCGGCCCGGTACTTAAATAAGCCGCCACAAATCCTGTCCAGAAATAGCGCAATGCGGGTTCAGGTTCCGGGCAATAGGGCAATACCAGCCGCAGAGCATGGCATCCGGTTACCCCGTGCAGCAGGGTGAAATCCCCGGTGCCCCGATAGGCATCGATGGCCACCCGTGCAATATCCTCCAGTGCCAATTGCTCCGGTTGTATCGGGGTATCCAACCACCCGTGCTGCTGTGTCACCGAAAACATATGGTCGGAAATATTTCCCGGTGCCAGGGAGATCAGCGGATAGCGCTCTGCCAGTAGCGGTGGTATTTCCCTGGCGGGCACCGGGATCTGTTCCCTGCTGGCCAGCAGTGTGTGGTATTCCAGGTTCCAGTAGGCCAGCCCGGTAGCGATTTCCTGTTGGTGCTCTGCGTCTATGCCGTAGGCGGTGCGGATCAGCGGGTGGAAGGCGGCGGTGGCGATGGCCGGGAGCAGTGGCGGCAGCTCGCGGCGCAGGCATTCCTCGATGTCGTGTTCCTTTATCTGCAACTCATAGTAGCGCAGGGCGCTGGGATAGAGTTCCTCCCGGTTGCGGCATTCGGCGATACGGACGGACGGGGCTGGCGGTGGCAGTTGCGGTCTTTCCAGGTAGGGAATGCAGCGTTCGAAGGCGCGCTTCAGTTGCCTGCGGCTGGCGCCCATCTTGTCCAGGGCGATCAGCACCATTGGCAGGTGATTGGCGAGACGGTCGCCATAACTAACATGGTATCGACTGGCGGCCTCCAGCAGTTCCGCGCAGTAGCGGGTAATGCTCATAAATGATGCCCCTCTGGCGCAGTGATCCCTCCCTTCAATTCTGTTTAAGTATATTGTGGCGGGCGCCTGGACGCTAAGCAGCGGGGTTGGCCTTAAGGGATTTGCTTTCTGGGTGAGCGGTGGAGCCTGCCGTGGCTCGTCCCCTGAACTGGCACTTTCCGCTCCTAGTACCTTTCGGTTCAGGAGTGGATTTTTGAAACCGGTAGATAGCGCACTCGGATATTCTTGTCGTTAACCGTAATCATGGCGCCTTCGCCGTTCCGCAGCTTCTCGCCGATTATGGGCCAGATATCGAGCAGGAGCTGTGCTACATCCGCTCCCTTTAATCCTTCTCTGCGTATGCGGATTACCGAGGGTGCGTGCAAATCATTGACAGCGAGCAGCATATGGAAATCTGCATCCAGTGTAACGCAGATACGGCCCTTGTCCGCTGAGTAGTCCAGTATTTCTCGATCGCTTGCCCTCTGCATGCCCACCGAACTTACATGAATGGCATCCCAGCCTGCTGCTGCCAGGAGGCTGGCTGCGGAAAAGGGGATACCCTGGTCAAGCAGGAGTTTGCTCAAGCTGCCCCCAGCTTGATCACTTCGTCGTCCAGATTATGGGCTGCCAGCTCCAGTGCTTGGCGGATGTCCTCTTTTTCGAGGCCGGGGTATTCGGCGATAACCTCTTCCCAATTGGAGTAGGTGGCGAGGGCTTCGAGAACGCGGCGTACGGTAAGTCGCATTCCGCGTATGCAGGGCTGGCCGTTCATTACGGCGGGATCTATGGTGATGCGGTCGAGTCGCATGAGAGGGCTCCGGTGGAATTCGTGTCCCCTTAAGCTTACCAGACCGGCTAATCCGCTGCGCCGTGGAAGATTGTCCATTTCCGATTGAATGAGAGCGCCCGTGGGTTCGGTTACTCGACTTCCACTTGGTCTCCCAGCTTTACGGTGGCTCCCGCCGGGTCGCTAAGGCGCGGCGCCAGGTTCTGACCAAAGTAGACCTGGCCGTCCTCACCGCGCCGGTAGCGCGCCAGGGTGCGCAACGGTTCCTTGGTGGGCTGGCCGGTGTCCGGGTCCAGTCCGGGGATCGCGCAGCGGCTGCAGGGGTGGGTGCCCTCCAGTTCCAGCGGACCCCCAGCGGTGTGAATGCGGATCAGGCGCCAGTCATCTTCGGCAAAGGGCTTGCTGCCTTCGATGACCAGGTTGGGGCGGAAACGCAGCATGGATACCGGTTCCTCCAGGCGCCCGTTGAGATCGTCCAGGGATGCCTGGCCGATCAGCAGCAACGGCGCGCCGTCGGCGAAGCCCACCTGGATACCGCCGCGGGGAGGTGGCAGGGGGCGGCGGTATTCGCTGCCCATGGCAACCAGGCGCACCGGGGTCTGCAACTGCTCACTCAGCCATTCGGCGGCGCTGTTGCCGGCGTCGCGGGCGGTGCAGGTGTCTCTCCAGACGCGCACCTGGCGCAATGGGGCGGAGCCGTCCGGCCGGGATACCTCGATAGTATCGCCGTTCTCGTTGCGGATGCTGACCCCGGCCCCGGTGGCGGTGGCCCGCAGCCTGGCCATAGTGCGCAGGCGGCGCTGGGTGACGAATTGGTTGTCGCTGTCCACCAGCATCCAGCGGCGATCCCCGACGGCGCCGAAGCGGTCCAGGGTCAGGGATTCGCCGCGGTGGCCCTGCAGGGATTTGACGGGGAAGTGGTAGAGGGCGGAGATATGCATGGTGTTTTGTGTTTTTGGCTGAGTTCATAGGGGGCGGCCCTGCGGCCCGCTTGCCGAGCTGGAGCTCGGCGTTCCCAGGGGGGGCTGCGGCTCGGATGCGGAGCTGGAGCCTTCAGCGCCCCAAAACTAAAAGCTCGGCGTTCCCGGGATAAACAAAGCCCGCATTGCGCGGGCTTGTTTTTATCAGGTTTTGAGTTTCTTGTACTGCATCCGGTGCGGCGTGGCCTCTTCGCCTTTGCGCTGGATGAAGTCCTCGTGGTACTCGGTGTAGTTGCCCTCGAAGAAGACCGCTTCGCTCCCGCCCTCGTAAGCGAGGATATGGGTGGCCACCCGGTCCAGGAACCAGCGGTCGTGGGAGATCACCAGGGCGCAGCCGGGGAAGTTGAGCAGGGCTTCCTCCAGCGCGCGCAGGGTTTCGATGTCCAGGTCGTTGGAGGGTTCGTCCAGCAGCAGCACGTTGGCGCCCTGCTTTAACGTGTACGCCAGGTGCAAACGGCCGCGCTCGCCACCGGAGAGTTCGCCCACGCGTTTTTGCTGGTCGCTGCCCTTGAAGTTGAAGCGCCCGACGTAGTTGCGCGAGCCCACTTCGTAGTTGTTGATCTTCAGCATATCGTGGCCGTCGGAAATGGCTTCCCACACGGTCTTGTTGTCGTCCAGGTTTTCGCGGCCCTGCTCGACGTAGGCGACCTGTACCGTCTCTCCGATCTTGATATTACCGCTGTCCGGCTGCTCGGTACCGTTGATCATGCGGAACAGGGTGGATTTGCCCGCGCCGTTGCCGCCGACGATGCCCACGATCGCGCCGTTGGGCACGCGGAAGGACAGGTTTTCGATCAGCAGGCGGTCGCCGAAGCCCTTGTTCACACTCTCGAATTCGATCACGTTGTCCCCCAGGCGCTCGCCGGGCGGGATGTAGATCTCGTTGGTCTCGTTGCGGGCCTGGAAATCCTGGGACTGCATCTCCTCCAGGCGCGCGAGGCGCGCCTTGTTTTTGGACTGGCGGCCCTTGGGATTCTGGCGCGCCCACTCCAGTTCTTTCTGCATGGCCTTGGCGCGGGCCTGCTCGCCGCGCTGCTCCTGTGCCAGGCGCTTTTCCTTCTGCTCCAGCCAGGTGGTGTAGTTGCCCTCCCAGGGAATACCGTGGCCGCGGTCCAGTTCCAGGATCCAGCCGGCCACATTGTCGAGGAAGTAGCGGTCGTGGGTGATGGCCACCACGGTGCCGTTGAAGTCGTGCAGGAAGCGCTCCAGCCAGTAGACGCTCTCCGCGTCCAGGTGGTTGGTGGGCTCGTCCAGCAGCAGCATGTCCGGGCGCGACAGCAGCAGGCGGCACAGGGCCACACGGCGCTTCTCGCCGCCGGAGAGGTTGTTCACGTCTGCGTCCCAGGGCGGCAGGCGCAGGGCGTCGGCGGCCACTTCCAGGCGGTGCTCCAGGTTGTGGGCGTCCCAGGCCTGGATGATGTCCTCGAACTGCTGCTGTTTCTTGGCCAGGGCGTCGAAGTCGGCATCCGGCTCGGCGTAGTCGGCGTAGACCTGTTCCAGCCCGGCCAGCGCGTCGATAGCCTCGCGCATGCCGTCCTCGACGTTGCCGCGCACATCCTTGGCCGGGTCCAGCTGCGGCTCCTGGGGCAGGTAGCCCACCTTGATCCCGGGCATGGCCCGGGCCTCGCCGTTATAGTCCTGGTCCACGCCGGCCATGATGCGCAGCAGGGTGGATTTGCCGGCGCCGTTCAGGCCCAGCACGCCGATCTTGGCGCCGGGGAAGAAGGACAGGGAGATGTCCTTGAGAATTTCGCGCTTGGGCGGCACTACCTTGCCCACCCGGTTCATGGTGTATACGTATTCGGCCATTTAAGGTTCCAGTAAACAGAGTTGGAATCGGTCAGAATTTGCGCGCAACTTATCAGGTTGATGGAAAAGTGCAACCGGGCACTTTTGGCCAAAAGCCCGCCGATAATCAGTCGTGGGCGGCTAGCTGCGGGCGGCCAGCCGAGGGCGGCGCAGCTGACGCGGGTGCCTATCTGTGTTTAACTGCTATTGGAATTTTTACCCTAAGAGAGAAAAATGGATCAGAACTCTCCGGTACTCTTCTCCCGCCGCGGCGCCCTGGCAGTCGCCACTCTCAATTTGCCCAAAGCACTGAACGCGCTCAACCTGGATATGATCCGGCTGCTGTCCCGGCAACTGGACGACTGGGCCGCGGATGACAGCGTGGCCTGTGTGTGGATAGACGGCAGCGGCGATCGGGGGTTCTGCGCCGGCGGCGATGTGGTGAGCCTTTACCGGGAGTCCAGCGGCTACGGCGAGGCGCCGCGCTACGACTACACCACCGAGTTCTTTTCCTGCGAATACCGGCTGGACCACAAAATTCACACTTATACGAAACCCGTCGTGGTCTGGGGAAGCGGCATAGTGATGGGCGGGGGCATCGGCATTATGGCCGGCGCCAGCCACCGGATCGCCACCGACACCACCCGCATGGCCATGCCCGAGGTGACCATCGGCCTGCTTCCGGACGTGGGCGGCAGCTGGTTCCTGAGCCGTATGCCCGGCCGCCTGGGCCTCTTCCTGGGCCTGAGCGGGGCCCAGTTCAACGGCGCCGATGCACTGTTTGCCGGGCTGGCGGACCGCCTGCTGCCGAGCGGCGGCAGGGAGACCGCCCTGGAGCGATTGGAAGCGCTGCCGTATACCGCCTCGGCGGAGTCCGACCATCGCCTGGTGAGCGACTGTCTCAAGGAGCTGGAATTGCCCCGGGAGGAGCGCCCGAAATCGGTGCTGCGCGAGCACTTCGACCAGATCCAGGCGCTCACCGACTACGCCAGCCTGCCGGAGGTCTGCCGGGCCATTACCGGCTATAAAGGAGAGGACCCCTGGCTGCAAAAGGCCGCCGCCACCCTGTCGGCGGGTTCCCCGCTGACGCCCTGGGTTGTCTGGGAGCAGCTGCGCCGGGGCCGCCACCTGTCCCTCGCCGAGGTGTTTCGCATGGAGCTGGTATTGGCGGTCAACCTCTGCGCCAGCGGCCACTTCAGGGAGGGCGTGCGCGCTCTGCTGATCGACAAGGACCGCGAGCCCAGGTGGCAGCCGGCCAGCCTGGAGGAGATTACCCCGGAGGAGGTGGAGAAATGCTTCGTCCCTCCCTGGGCCCAGAATCCGCTTTTTGACTTGTAGGAGCGGGGGGGCGGCCATCCGCCCATGCCCGCGATCGGCACTGGCTACGAAGCTGGTACGATCGCGGGCATGGCCCGCTCCTACGGGGAACACAGAACCATAACAAAAAGGGAGTTAACACAGTGGAGAAAGTCTCTTTTATCGGCCTCGGCAACATGGGCGGCCCCATGGCCGCCAACCTGGTCAAGGCCGGCTTCCGGGTCACCGCTTTCGATCTGTCGGAACCGGCGCTGGCACAAGCGGTGGAGAACGGTTGTGAGCGCGGGGAGAGCGCGCAGCAGGCGGTGCAGGGAGCCGATGCGGTCATTTCCATGCTGACCACCGGCGATGCGGTAAAAGGGCTCTACCTGGGTGCGCGGGGACTGCTGCAGGCGCTCGATCCGCGGACCCTGGTAATCGACAGCTCCACCATCTCTGCCAACGACGCGCGCCAGTTGATCGCCGCCGCGGCCAGCCGGGATATCCGCGCCATCGACGCCCCAGTCTCCGGCGGCACCGCGGCGGCAGCCGCCGGAACTCTGTCCTTTATGTGCGGAGGGGATACCCAGGCGGTGGAGGCGGCGCGGCCGCTGCTGGACGCCATGGGGGCCAGTCTCTTCCACGCCGGCCCCGCCGGCGCCGGCCAGATCGCCAAGATCTGTAACAATATGCTGCTCGCGATCCATATGATCGGCACCGCCGAGGCGCTGCAGATGGGGGTGGACAACGGCCTGGACCCCAAGGTGCTCTCGGATATCATACGCGCCAGTTCCGGTGGCAACTGGTCGCTGGAAAAATACAATCCCTATCCGGGCGTGATGGACGGCGTGCCCGCCTCCAGCGGTTACGCCGGCGGTTTTTCAGTGGCGTTGATGCTCAAGGATCTGGGGTTGGCGATGGACACCGCCGCCGGCAGCGCCTCTTCCACCCCTCTCGGCGCGCTGGCGAAAAATCTCTACCAGCTGCACGGCAGCAGCGAGGAGAACCGGCGATTGGATTTCTCCAGTATTCAGAACCTGTTCCGGCGGCCGGCGGGGAAGGGGTGACGGCAGGTCAGTGTAGGAGCGGGCCATGCCCGCGATCAATCCAGCTTCGTGGCATAGTCCGATCGCGGGCAT
>NZ_JBOFOC010000050.1:0-22681 GCF_051659245.1 Microbulbifer sp. | reverse complement strand
GATTACATCTTGTCGGCGCCAAAGGCGACCACGTAGAGAAGCCTGAAACTCAGTAACAGCTGTCCAGTGCAAAAACCAGATTAGTGGTTGACTTCAGGGGCCGCTTTAGAGAAGCGGCCCATGGCCGCGATCGATCTCGCTAACAGAGCGCGCAACCGCCCGATTGCTATGGTGCCTGCTCCGGGCTCTGGACTCTGTAGCCAGTTCAGTGGCGGCCCTGCTGCCGGGGGCTGTTTGCCGGACACGGGCTAGGCGCCCCCCCGTAAATACATCCCTGCGGCAAACAGCCCCCGGCATCAGGGCCTTCGATTCAAACTCCGCGATACTTTTGGAGTCCCGAGTCCCGAGTCCCGAGTCCCGAGTCCCGAGTCCCGAGTCCCGAGTCCGGATATCCCTTGCATCCCCCCTCCCGCCACATTACCCTTCGCCGCGAGCTGGCCGGACAATCGCTGTCGCTCCGCTTTCGGGTGGGGCGGTGGAGGAAAGTCCGGGCTCCACAGGGTGGGACGCCAGGTAACGCCTGGGAGGCGCGAGCCTACGGAAAGTGCAGCAGAAAGGTAGACCGCCGATGGCCCGCGAAAGCGGGCACAGGTAAGGGTGAAACGGTGCGGTAAGAGCGCACCGCGCAGCTGGCAACAGTCTGCGGCGATGGTAAACCCCGTCCGGAGCAAGACCAAATAGGCCCCCTACAGGTGTGACCCGCACTGGGGGCGGGTAGGTCGCTTGAGGTGTGTGGCGACACACATCCCAGATGAATGATTGTCCTCGACAGAACCCGGCTTACAGGCCAGCTCAACGATTTCGTCACCTCCCGCGGTTTTACTGCGGGAGAGCGACGGTTCGCGACGCCATACCGGCTATAGAATTGCGAATCGGGCTTCCCCTCAGAAATCCTCAATATTTTCAAAACCTTAGAAGGGAATACTTTTCCCTGGCGCCTTTTCCGACAGCGGGAATGGTATCTCCTTTTCCTGTTGGTATTTGTAGAGGCCGGGTCGACACTTGTGGCGGTCCATCTCAGGTATTACCATCAATGGCATAGGTAATACATTGAGATCGAGCCGATGAGCAAAGTTACCCAGAAGGGGCAGGTACTTATTCCCAAGGCAATACGGGAAAAGCTGCATATCGTCCCGGGAAAAACGGAAGTGACGTGGGAGGAAGTTAACGGGCGTGCGTGCCTGGTCGTTGTGGAGGAGGAAGACCCGCTGGCGGCCGTTATTGGTATAGCCAAAGGCAAGGGTCTGCGGATGACCGCGGACGAGATAATGGACCTCAGCCGGGGAAAGGACAGGTGATACTGGTAGATTCCTGTGTGTTGATCGACATATTTACTGAGGATGCCGATTGGTTCGAGTGGTCTGCGTCTGCCACGAGAGCACAGATTGCAAACGGGGAAGACCTGATAATCAATCCGGTTATCTACAGTGAGATCAGTATCGATTTTGATACGCCCGCAGAGCTGGATTCCGTATTGAATGCGATCCGCGTATCGATTCAGGAAATTCCGAGGGAGGCACTGTTTGATGCCGCCCGGGTATTCACAAAATATCGGAAAAACAGCGGCGCCAAAACAAGCACAATGCCGGATTTTTATATTGGCGCACACGCGAAGGCGGCGGGAG
This sequence comes from Microbulbifer sp., assembly GCF_051659245.1. Lineage (NCBI taxonomy): Bacteria > Pseudomonadati > Pseudomonadota > Gammaproteobacteria > Cellvibrionales > Microbulbiferaceae > Microbulbifer > Microbulbifer sp. The sequence continues at coordinate 21,056 of NZ_JBOFOC010000050.1, read as the reverse complement.
CGGAAGTGCTTACCAGGGATGTGCGGCGATTCAGGACCTATTTCCCCGAAGTCATGTTGATCTCACCATAGCGAAAAGACGGGTTGCGGACTTGCCCGAAACGGGCTCCAGCCCTTATTATGTTATGATGTATCATAATGTTTTTGAGTCCCATCCCATGTTTACAAATAAGAAGTCACTGTCCCGTCGCTCAATTTTCGCGAGCGCTGCCTGCCTGATAGGCGCTTCTCCCGCCTTGTCCCAGGAACCGCCCCAGGGGGAGTTGGAAGAGGTGGTCGTGGTCTCCCAGAAGCAGCCCTACCGCGGCGATACGCCGCTGGAATCCCTGCCGCAGGCGATACAGGTTCTCTCCGGTGATTCGCTCGCCGAAATGGGCGTTGTGGAGTTTCAGGGTGCGCTGGATTTCGCCAGTGGCGTGGCGCGCCAGAATAATTTCGGCGGGCTCTGGGACAGTTTCGCCGTCCGCGGCTTTGCCGGTGACGAAAATGTACCCTCCGGATACCTGATCAATGGCTTCAATGCCGGCCGGGGCTTTAGCGGTCTCCGGGATATCTCCAATATCGAGCGCATCGAGGTGATGAAAGGTCCCGGTTCGGCGCTGTACGGGCGCAGCGAACCGGGCGGAACCATCAACCTGGTCACGAAGAAGCCTCAGTTTGAAACCGACGGCTATGTGCAGGTCTCGGCCGGGCGCTACAACTCCCTTCGGCTGGAAGGGGACTACACGGGGGCGCTGACGGACAGTATCGCCTTCCGGCTCAACGGCGCCTACGACGAAGCGCAGGGCTACAGGGATACCGAGCCGCACAAGTACGCGTTGAACCCCTCCCTGCTGTTCAACCTTTCCGACGGCACCTCCCTGTCGTACGAACTGGAACTGGTGGAGCAGGAGGCGCTGTTTGACCGCGGCATCGTCGCCATCGACGGCGACCCGGATGTGCTGCCGGTGAGCCGGTTCCTCGGCGACCCGCAGAACGGACCCATAGAAATCGAGGCCGCCGGCCACCAACTGGTATTGCAGCACCAGTTGGACGGCGGCTGGCAGCTGCTGGCGGGACTGGGCTACCGGGAGTCCTCCTTCGAGGGCTACTCCGCCGACGCCGAACTCTCCGCCGGGCGGCAGCTGCTGCTGGAGGACAGCAGGACATTGACCCGGCAGCGCCGCTACCGGAATTTCGACGCGGAGGACCTTTCCGGCCGCCTGGAGCTGACCGGTTCCTTCGACACCGGCGGTTTCACCCACCACCTGCTGGTGGGGGTGGACACTTACGAATTCGAGCTGGATACCCTCCAGCGCCGCTGGCGGGTAGGCTTCGCCTCCATGGACCCCACCTATTCGATCGATATCTTCGATCCGGTCTACGGCGGCGAGCAGCCGCTGCCGGCATCGCAGTCCGACAGGCTCGAAGAGCAGAGCGCCCGGGGCATCTACGTCCAGGATCAGATCGACCTGGGGGAGCAGTGGAAGATGCTGCTGGGGATGCGCTACGACGATTTCGACCAGCAGATCACCAACCGCCTGGCGGACACCCGTGGCTCAGAATCCCAGACCGCCACCAGCCCGCGCGCCGGGCTGGTGTACGAGGCAACGCCCAACCTGTCGCTATACGCCAGCTACGCGGAGGGCTTCAGGCCGAATACCGGCTCCGATTTCTCCGGGGAGGCGTTCGATCCGGAGGAGAGCAAGTCCTATGAAGCCGGTGTCAAAATGTCCACGGAGGATGGCCGCCTGGGGGGGACCCTGGCGGTATTCAGGGCGGAGAAGTCCAATGTGCTCACCGCGGACCTGGTCAACGGCGGCTCCGCCGCCCTGGGCGAGGCGGAGAGCCGCGGTGTGGAATTCGACCTGTCCGGGGAAATCGCCGAAAACCTGCGCCTGCAATTCACCTACGCCTATGTGGACGCCGAGACCGGCAGGGACGTAACCGACCGCGACTGGATTGTAGACATACCCGCGGGCAGCCGCCTGATCAATATTCCCGAGCACAGCGGCAGCCTGTCGTTCGCGCGGGATTTTGAAATCGGTGGCGCGCCGGCAATGCTGGGACTGGGGGTCCACTATGTGGGCGACCGGCTGGGAGAAACCATCGACCCCGACTATATTCTGCCGGAGTACACCCTGGTGAACCTGTTCGCCTCTTATTCGCCGGTCGACAAGCTGAAATTTTTTGCGAATGTCGACAACCTTCTGAACGAGCGGTACTACAGCAGTTCCTATCACAAATGGTGGACCATGCCCGGCGCCCCGCTTACTTATACCCTCGGCATGCGTTACAGTCTGTAATGCAATGCGATAGGGAGCGTCGATTCCATGAATAGCAGTTCAACAACAGTACCGGCTTTCGCTTCGGCCACCGCGGCCTCGGAGGAAGTTGTCACCAACTCGCGTATCGCATCGATCGATATCATGCGCGGGTTGGTAATGCTGGTGATGTTGGTGGACCACGTGCGGGAAAGGTTCTTCCTGCATATGCAGGTTTCCGATCCGATGGATGTGAACGGCACCTCGCCCGGGCTGTTTTTTACCCGCTTGTCGGCGCACCTGTGCGCACCCACTTTTATATTTTTGACCGGCCTGTCCGCCTGGCTGTACGCCCATCCGGCGAGGGGAGGGTTCCGCTCGCCGAGCGCTTTCCTGTTCAAGCGCGGACTTTTTCTGTTGTTCGTCGAGGTGGCGCTGATCAATTTTTCCTGGCTCGGCAGCTATCACACCCTGTGGCTGCAGGTTATCTGGGCCATTGGCCTCAGCATGATCGTGCTCTCTCTGCTGGTAAAACTGCGCTACTGGATGATCGGCGCCTTGGGTTTTCTGATCGTGTTCGGCCACAACCTGCTGACCCCGATCAGTTTTTCTCCCGGCGAATTCGGTTACAGCTTCTGGACCATACTGCACGACCGAGGCTTCCTGCTGGACAGAGAAACCCTGCGCATCAAGATCAGCTATCCGGTGCTGCCCTGGATCGGCGTCATTCTGCTGGGATATTTTGCCGGACCCCTCTACGCGCGGACGGTGGAGCTCGCGCGCCGCCGGAAAACTCTGCTGGTATTGGGATTCGGTTGCCTGGCGCTGTTGCCGGTGCTGCGCGGCTTTAATCTCTACGGCGAAACGCTTCCCTGGGTTACCGGGCAGACTGCGCTGCAGACGTTGATGTCCTTTGTCAATTTCACCAAGTACCCGCCGTCCCTGTCGTTCCTGCTGATGACCCTCGGTGCGATGTTTTTGTTGCTGGCGTGGTTCGAAAACCGCAGCGGCAGAATGCCCGATATATTGGAGACCTTCGGTTCCGCGCCGATGTTTTTCTACATCCTGCACCTCTACGTCCTGCTGGTCGGCTACGAGATCCTGCTGGCGATTTTCGGTCCCAACCATGGCGAACGCTTCGGTGTCGACCACCTCTGGTGGATCTGGCTGATCGCGGGACTGTTGTCGGTGCTGCTCTATTTCCCCACCCAGGCCTTCGCCCGCTTCAAGCACGGCACCAACCGCACCTGGGCCAAATACCTCTGAGAGCCTGTTTGCGAGCTATGGTGCTGCACGTCCAGCGCGGGGTCGGGAGGGGCGCCTCTTTCCGGGACACGGGCTGGGCGCCCCCCTTAAATACGTCCCTGTACGCTCGTAATCGGCATCCCCGCCTCATACGGTCCCGAAAAGAGGCGCCCCTCCCGACCTGGAGAGTTCTTCGCGAGATTCTAAACAGGCTCTGACGAGTGCGGCCGCGCCCTGGTTGGGGCAGCGGTCAGCTTCCGGAGCCTGTCCATCTACCTTTACCTTGCGGCTCCTTCCCCTCCGTTCCGCTGCCGAAATGAACCTGGCGGGAAAAGCATTCCCGCTCGCGCTCTTCCCTCTGCCCGTTGAATTTACCGCCATGCGGCCAAAACTCTGTTAGTGTTTGCTAACAAATATGGGTCCAATCCCATCGAGGCCGAAGTTAAAGTAATATCTCACCTTGGATAAGTAAGTGCTTGCTTCACGGCGCAATTGCGGTGCCGAAAACCCTCTGCCAGCTCACCGGTTACCCCCTGCAGGCCGCGAAATTACTGGGATTTCGCGGCAGTTTACCGTGGATTTCCTTGACTTTGTGCAGACCAGATTTATAGTGTCCTAAGTGGAAAAAAGTGGAAATTTGTGGAGTTTGGTGGTTTATTTGCGTTTGTAAGTGGGTATTCACCAGTGTGTGGATAAAAAATGCGCAAACCCCACGGCCACATAACGGTGCACCTACGGGTGTCTAAACAGCAGGCTTGGACAAAAAGTGTATCTGGGCAGCCACGCAATCAATATGGACGCCAAAGGGCGTCTGGCCATTCCGGCGCGGGTCCGCGACTCGCTGCTGGAAGATTGTGGCGGCCGCCTGGTGGTCACCGCCCATACGGAAGAGCGCTGCCTGCTGGTGTACCCGGAGCCCCAATGGCAGGAGATCCTGCCCAAGATCGAGGCCCTGTCCAGCTTCAACAAAGTGGCGCGCCGCGCCCAGCGACTGCTGATCGGCTACGCCTGCGAGCTGCAGGTGGACGGCAACGGCCGCGTACTGATTCCGCCGACCCTGCGCGAATACGCCGGCCTGGAAAAGAAACTGATGCTGGTGGGGCAGGGCAAGAAACTGGAACTGTGGAGCGAGGACCGCTGGATGGACTGGCTCGACAGCAGTGAGGGAGAGGGCGAGATGCCGGAGGAGATGGCATCGCTCTCTCTATGATGTTGTGGACTCGGGACTCGGGACTCGGGACTCGAAACGAGTAGACAAGCGTGATGCGAAGGCCCTGATGCCGGGGGCTGGTTGCGGGACCTTCTGCGGCCATGGATGGCCGTGGAGAGCGTACAGGGACGTATTCACAGCGTGTCCCGCAACCAGCCCCCGGTAGCAGGGCCGCCCGGGAGCCTGATATATCGCTCGGTACCCAAAATATATAGATAGGAGAAAAGCTGTTTGTCGCAAGAACTGCACCGCAGCGTGCTATTGCGCGAAGCCGTGGACGCCCTGGTCACCGATCCGGGCGGCTTTTATATAGACGGCACTTTCGGTCGCGGCGGACACAGCGCGGCGATCCTGCGGCGGCTGAACAGCGGGGGGCGCCTGCTGGGTATCGACAAGGACCCCCAGGCGGTGGCCTACGCCGGTGAACGCTTTGCCGATGACAGGCGCTTCAGCATCTGGCACGGCTCCTTCGCCACTATGGACGAGGCGGCGGAAGAACATCGCGGAGAAGTCAGCGGCATCCTGCTCGACCTGGGCGTGTCCTCACCCCAACTGGACCAGGCCGAGCGGGGCTTCAGCTTTATGCAGGACGGCCCGCTGGATATGCGTATGGATACCAGCCGCGGCATCAGCGCCGCGGAATGGGTCAACAGCGAGTCGGAAGCGGAATTGGCGCGGGTGTTCAGGGAATACGGCGAAGAGCGCTTCGCCCGGCGTATGGCCGCAGCCATAGTGCGGCGCCGGACGGAAAAGCCGTTCCGGCGCACCCTGGACCTGGCGGAAGTGGTCAAGGCAGCCAATCCCGCCTGGGAAAAGGGCAAGCACCCGGCGACGCGGGTGTTCCAGGCGATCCGTATCCATATCAATGGAGAACTGGAAGACCTGGAGCAGGCGCTGGAAAAATCGCTGCAACTGCTCGCCCCCGGCGGGCGGCTGGTAGTGATCAGCTTCCACTCGCTGGAAGACCGGCTGGTGAAGCGCTTTATCCGCGACCAGGAGCGCGGGCCGAAACTGCCCCGCGGCCTGCCGGTGATGGACAGCCAGATCGCAAGGAAACTGCGCTCCGTGGGCAAGGTAGTGCGCGCCGAAGCCGGCGAAGTGGACGAAAACCTGCGCTCGCGCAGTGCGGTAATGCGGGTGGCCGAAAGGTTGGGTGGAGAGAAACTGCCGTGAGCGGGAAGAGGATACTGGCGGTGGCCGCGCTATGGCTGGCCGCCATCGCCTCCTCGCTGGCGGTGGTGTACAGCACCCAGCGCAGCCGCGCACTCACTGCGGAGCTGGTGGAAGCGCAGCACACCCGCGATGAGCTGCGCTACGAACAGGAGCGCCTGCTGCTGGAGCGCGGCGCCTGGTCCGCCTACAACCGTATCGAACAGGTGGCGCGGGAAAAACTGAATATGCACGTACCGGCTCCCGAGGAGCGGGTATTGATTAGAAAGACCGAGGACTAGAGAGCAAATGGGCGCGGTGAAAAAGCAGCAACCACAACCGGGTATCGCCCGCTGGCGCTTTGCGCTGGTGGCGGCTCTGCTGTGCCTGCTTGCCCTGGCCCTGGTACTGCATCTCGCGCGCCTGCAGGTATTGCCGGAGGAGGAGCGTGGCTACCGCTTCCTCCAGGACCAGGGACGCGCGCGTACCATTCGCACCGAAGAGATCGCCGCCTACCGCGGCGCCATCGTCGATCGCAACGGCGAACTGCTCGCGGTGAGCACCCCGGTGCACAGCCTCTGGGCCAACCCCGAACTGCTGCGCGAAGCCGGCGCCGACGAATTGCGCCGCCTGGCTGCGGCCCTGGAAATGAAACCGGCGGACCTGGCCAAACGCCTGGAAAAATACCGCAACAGGGGATTCATGTACCTGCGCCGCCACCTGTCGCCGGACCAGGCGGGCAGAGCCCTGTCCCTGGATATCGCCGGCGTCTACAGCAAAAAGGAATACCGCCGCTTCTACCCGGCCGGCGAGGTGGTGGCCCAGTTGCTCGGCTTTACCAATATCGACGATCGCGGCCAGGAAGGGCTGGAACTGGCCTACGACCAGTGGCTATCCGGCGAACCCGGCTGGCAGCAGGTGGTAAAGGACCTGAAAGGTCGGACGGTGCAGGACCTGGCTACCGAGCGGGAGGCGCGCCCGGGCCGCGACCTGCGCCTGTCCATCGACATGCGCCTGCAGTATCTGGCCTACCGCGAACTCAAGCGCACAGTGGCCGAAAACGAGGCCAGCTCCGGCTTTATGGTGATTCTGGACACCCGCAGCGGCGATGTGCTGGCCATGGCCAGTCAGCCCTCCTTCAACCCCAACAACCGCGAGGGCGCCGCGGCGGCGGCCATGCGCAACCGCGCGCTGATCGACCAGTTCGAGCCGGGCTCCACCATCAAGCCGCTCACCGCGCTGGCGGCGCTGGAGAGCGGGCGCTATCGGCCGCACACGCCGATCGACACCAGCCCCGGCTATATCCGCCTGCCGGGCAAGACCCTGGTGGACCCGGTGAACTACGGCCAGCTGGACCTGACCGGTGTGATCACCAAATCCAGCCAAGTGGGCATCACCAAAGTCGCCATGGACCTGGAACCAAACGTGCTGCGCGAACTCTTTTACCGCCTGGGCCTGGGGGAGGCGGTGGGCAGCGGCTTTCCCGGGGAGGTGGCGGGCATACTGCCCAGCCGCAGCCGCTGGCACCCGATCGAGCGGGCCAATTTCGCCTTCGGCTACGGCATGACGGTGAACGCCGTGCAACTGGCCCACGCCTACAGCGTGGTGGCCAACGCCGGGCTCAAGCGCCCGGTTTCGCTGGTTTTATCCGGGGGTGAAAAAAACGAAGAGGCCGAGCGGGTGGTCGAGGCGCCGCTGGCGCGACAGGTGACCGCCATGCTGGAAACCGTGATCGGCCCCCGGGGCACCGGCAAGCACGCGGCCGTCGAGGGCTACCGGGTGGCGGGCAAGACCGGCACTGTGCACAAGGTAGGCAGCCAGGGCTATGTGGACAACCGCTACCGCTCGGTATTTGCCGGCTTTATCCCCGCGGACAGGCCGCGCCTGGCCGCGGTGGTGGTGATCGACGATCCCAAGCACGCCAAGTATTACGGCGGCGAAGTGGCCGCGCCGGTGTTCGGCGCGGTGATGGCCGGTGCGATGCGCCTGCTGCAGGTGCCGCCCGCCGAAGTGGCGTCGCCGGAACAGCAATTGGCCAGGCGATTGGAATTGAGAGGTACGAAATCGTGAGTCAGCGCAAGGTTTCCCTGTTGCAACTGGTGCCCGGCTACGCGGGCATCCCCGATATCCCGGTGACCGGAGTGGCGCTGGACAGCCGCAAGGTGCGCGCCGGCGACCTGTTTATGGCCCTGCGCGGCACCCTGGTGGACGGCCGCGACTATATCGATGCGGCAATAGCGGCCGGTGCCGGCGCGGTGCTGGCGGACGGGAACGAGCTGGGCAGCGAAACCCGCAACGGCGTGGAAGTGGCCTGCGTGCCGGGCCTGGCCAAGCGCGTGGGAGAAATCGCCGCGCGTTTTTACGATCACCCCACGGAGTCCATCCACCTGGTGGGGGTGACCGGCACCAACGGCAAGTCCACCTGCGCCTATTTGACCTCGCAGCTGCTGGCGCGGCACTTCGGCAGCGCCGCGGTGATGGGCACCATCGGCAACGGCGTGTGGAATGACGGCGAAATCGATCTCCAGGAAACCGGCCTCACCACCCCGGACCCGGTACATCTGCAGGCGGAATATGCGGAATTTCGCGATCGCGGCGTGCGCGCCGCGGCCATGGAAGTGTCCTCCCACTCGCTGGCCCAAGGCCGGGTACACGGGCTTATTTTCGACACCGCCATTTTCACCAACCTGTCCCGGGACCACCTGGATTACCACGGCAACATGGCCGCCTACGGCGCCGCCAAGGAAAAGCTGTTCGGCCTGCCCAAGCTCAAGCGCGGAATCATCAACCTGGACGACCCCTTTGGCGCGCAGCTGGCGGAGCGCTGCAGGCTGCGCAACCTGAAGGTGGTGACTTACGGCCTGCAGGCGGGTGACCTGCACGCCACCGACCTGCGCCGCCTGGACAGCGGTTTTTCCGTACAGCTCGCCAGCCCCTGGGGCAGCGGTGAACTGGTGGCGCCGCTGATCGGAGATTTCAATATTCACAATGCGCTGGCGGTGGTGGCCGCCGCGGCCGCCGGAGGAATGCCGTTCGACGATATTCTCTCGGCCTTTCCCCATATCCGCGCGGTGCCCGGGCGCATGGAGCGGGTACAGGTGGAGAGCGCGGACGAGGTTACCGTGCTGGTGGACTACGCCCACACCCCGGAGGCCCTGCGCGCGGCCCTGGCAGCGGCGCGCCCCTACTGCCGCGGCAGGCTCTGGTGCGTATTCGGCTGCGGCGGTGACCGCGACACCGGCAAGCGCGCACCCATGGGCCGCATCGCTTCGGAAATGGCCGATCGCGCCATCGCCACCAGCGACAACCCGCGCAGCGAGGACCCGCAAAAAATTATCGACGATATTCTCGAGGGCGCGGCCAGCAATATGGAAGTGGAAATCGACCGCGCCGTGGCCATTGCGCGCGCCGTGCGCGAGGCGCAGCCCGGCGACATAGTGTTGATCGCCGGCAAGGGCCACGAGGACTACCAGATTATCGGCGGGGAAAAAATTCATTTCTGCGACCGCGAACAGGCCGCCGCGGTACTGCGTGAGCGCGCCGCCGGCCAGACAGGAGCCACAGAGTGATCAACCCACTCACCCTGCAACAGCTGCAAGCCCGTTTCGGCGGCGAACTGGTCAACGGTTCGGTGCAGTTCGATCGCGTGTGCACAGACACGCGCGAGCTGGATGAGCAGGCGCTGTTCGTGGCCCTGAAGGGAGAGAACTTCGACGCCCACGACTTTGTCGGCGACCTGGAAGAGCGGGTGCTGGGCCTGGTGGTGGAACGGGAGATTCCCGGCAGTGCGCTGCCCCAGTGGATAGTGGAGGACACCACTGTCGCCCTGGGCTGGATAGGCCGGCTGTGCCGGGAGCAGTTCAACGGACGCGTGATCGCGATCACCGGCTCCTGCGGCAAGACCACGGTCAAGGAAATGCTTGCGGCGATTTTTGCCCAGCGCCACAACGCCTGTGTGACCCGCGGCAACCTGAACAATCAGTTCGGCCTGCCGATGACCTTGTTCGGCCTGCGTCCCGATCACGATGTGCTGATCCTCGAGATGGGCGCCAGCGGTCCGGACGAAATCGGCTATCTGTGCGGTATCGGCAAACCGCAGGTCAGCGCGGTGAACAACGTAAAGCCCGCACATGTGGAGGGCTTTGGTTCGGTGGACGCCATCGCCGCGGCCAAGGGACAGATCTACACCGGCCTGGAAAACGGCGGCACCGCGGTGGTCAACGACGATGACGGCTACGCGGATTACTGGCGCGGCCAGATGCCCGAGGGCATCCAAACCCTGGATGTGGGCCTGGGCCACGACTGTGCGATTCACGCCGACAATATTGAACTGGACGCCCGCGGCTGCGCCGCTTTCGATCTGGTGGTGGAGGGCCTGGCCCACCCGGTGCGGCTGCAACTGCTCGGCGAGCACAATGTGCACAACGCCCTGGTGGCAGCCGGCTGCGCCTTTGCCGCCGGAGTGCCCGCCGCAGAAATCGCCAGCGGCCTCAGCCAGTTGGGCAGTGTGGCCGGCCGCATGCAGACCCACGAAGGGCTCCAGGGCGCGACGGTGATCGACGACAGCTATAACGCCAATCCCGGTTCCGTGGCCGCGGCCATCGAGCTGCTGGCCCAGCGCCCCGGAAAAAAAATCCTGGTGCTCGGCGACATGGCGGAACTCGGCCCGGAAGCGGACGCCATGCACAGACAGGTCGGAGAACTGGCGCGGGAGCGCGGTATCGACACCCTGTTTACCCTCGGGTCGCTGAGCGCGGCGGCCAGCGTCACTTTCTGTGCCGGGCGGCAGAGGCCGCTGCACAACTACCGGGATAGAGCACCGCTGATCGCCGCGCTTTCCCATGAACTGAATAACGACACCACGGTGCTGGTGAAAGGTTCCCGCAGTGCCCGTATGGAGCTGGTAGTGCAGGCGCTGATCGAGCCCGGGAACGATTGAGAGGATAAGAGATGCTGCTCTGGCTGGCAGAAATTCTACAACAATATGTGAGCGCCTTTTCGGTGTTCAACTACCTCACGGTGCGCGCGATTTTTGGCGCGCTGACCGCGCTGGGGATTTCCCTGGTGGTGGGCCCGCGCATGATCACCTGGCTGAACCGCCTGCAGGTTGGGCAGGCGGTGCGCGACGACGGCCCGCAGACGCACCTGAGTAAGTCCGGTACCCCGACCATGGGTGGCGCCCTGATTCTCGCGGCGATTTTTTCCTCCGCGCTGCTGTGGTCTGACCTGGGTAACCGCTATGTGTGGGTGGTTCTGCTGGTCACTTTTATTTTCGGCGCCGTGGGTTTCGTGGACGACTATAAAAAAGTTGTGGAGAAAAACCCCCGTGGGCTTATCGCACGCTGGAAGTATTTCTGGCAGTCCATCGCCGGCCTTGGTGCGGCGGTATATCTCTATATGAGCGCCACCAGCCCGGCGGAAACCCAGTTTTTTTTCCCTTTCTTCAAGGACGTGGCAATCAACCTGGGGCCGGTGTCTTTTATCCTGCTGACCTATTTTGTGGTAGTGGGCTCGAGCAACGCCGTCAACCTGACCGACGGCCTGGACGGCTTGGCAATCATGCCCACGGTGATGGTGGGCGGTGCCCTGGGCGTCATCGCCTATCTCGCGGGTCACGTGGAATTTGCCAATTATCTGCATATCCCCTCGATTACCGGCGCCGGCGAACTCGCGGTCTTCTGCGCGGCGCTGGGAGGCGCCGGTCTGGGTTTCCTCTGGTTCAACACCTATCCGGCCCAGGTGTTTATGGGCGATGTGGGCGCGCTGGCGCTGGGTGCGGCGCTGGGGATTATCGCGGTGATCACCCGTCACGAAATCGTGCTGTTCATCATGGGCGGCGTCTTCGTGATGGAGACGGTGTCGGTGATCCTGCAGGTGGCGTCGTTCAAACTGACCGGCAAACGCATTTTCCGCATGGCGCCGCTGCACCACCATTTTGAACTGAAAGGCTGGCCGGAACCCCGGGTGATCGTGCGCTTCTGGATTATCACCGTGATATTGGTGCTGGCCGGTTTGGCGACCCTGAAGCTGCGCTAGCCACCGGATTGGATGGACCTGTAGGAGCCTGCTTGCAGGCGAATAGATCGAAGCTCCGATCCTTTCGCCTGCAAGCAGGCTCCTACAGAGATGGAAAGTAGGGTGCGCCGCGCGCACCAAACACAGTGACCGGTGCGCACGGCGCACCCTACAGACAACGTTAAACGAAAAACCAATGGCATTGATCGCAACCTCGGAGAAAAAAGTGGTTATCGGCATGGGCTCCACCGGTGTTTCGGTGGTGCGCTTCCTGCTGCGCGCCGGTTTTTCTCCCGTGGTTGTGGACAGCTGCAGCCAGCCGCCGGGGCTGGAGCAGTTTCAGTGGGAGTTTCCCCGGGTCCCGGTGGAAACCGGGCCGCTGAAAGAGGAGACACTGCTCAATGCCAGTGAAATTATTGCCAGTCCCGGCGTAGCCCTGAGCGAGCCCGCATTGCAAAAAGCCGTGGCCGAGGGCATCCCGGTTATCGGCGATATCGAGCTGTTTGCCCGCGAACTCAAAAAACTGCCGCAGCCGCCGGAGGTTGTCGCCATTACCGGTTCCAACGGCAAGAGCACCGTGACCACCCTGCTGGGCCTGATGGCCGAGAGGGCGGGGGTGGATGTGCGCGTGGGCGGCAATATCGGCGTGCCGGTGTTGGATCTGCTGGAGCCCTCAGCGGAGCAAGAAGAGCCCTCAGCGGAACAAAAAGAGCCCTCAGCGGAACAAAAAGAGCCCTCAGCGGAACAAGAGCCGTCGCCGCAGCTGTTTGTGCTGGAGCTGTCCAGCTTCCAACTGGAGACCACCGGCTCCCTGACTCCCACCGTCGCCACCATTTTGAATCTGAGCGCGGACCATATGGACCGCTACGAGAGCCTCGCCGACTACCATCGGGCCAAGCAGCGGATCTACCGGGGTGCGCGGCAGCTGGTGGTCAACCGCGCGGACCCGCTGACCCGCGGGCCCCTGTCGAAGGACAGCCGCGAGTGGAGTTTCGGCCTGGACAGGCCCGACCTGCAGCAGTTTGGCCTGTTGCAAAGCGAAGGTGAAGAGTGGCTGGTCCGGGGCGTGGAGAAACTGCTGCCGGTGGGTCAACTGGCGATGGTGGGCAGGCACAATGTGGCCAATGCGCTCGCGGCCCTGGCGCTGGGCTGCGCGGTGGAATTGCCCATGGAGGCAATGCTGTCCACCCTGCGCACCTTTAAGGGATTGCCCCACCGCTGCGAGCGGGTCCTGGACCTGGAGGGCGTTACCTACGTCAACGACTCCAAGGGTACCAATGTGGGTGCGACCCGCGCGGCGCTGGACGGCCTGGCCACCGGCAGCGCAAAAATCGTATTGATCGCCGGTGGCGACGGCAAGGGTGCGGACTTCGCGCCGCTGGCGGGGTCCTCTGCTGCGCTGCGCGCCCTGGTGACCATCGGTGTGGACGGCGACAGGGTCGCCGATGCATTTGCCGGGCAGTTGGAAAATCACCGCGCCGTATCCATGGAAGACGCGGTAGCCCGCGCGCGCGCGCTGGCACAGCCCGGCGACTATGTGCTGTTGTCCCCCGCCTGCGCCAGCTTCGATATGTACCGGAATTTTGAGGCGCGCGGCGACGATTTCCGCCGCGCCGTGGTCGAACTGGCCGGTGCCGGCGCTCCCAGGGGAGGTGCCGCGTGAGCCAGGTGGAAAAGACAGTGGATACCCGCTACGACTGGCTGCTGCCATTTTGCGTACTGGCGCTGGCGAGTATCGGCATCGTGATGGTGGCCTCCGCGTCCATCGCTTTCGCCGCGGATATTTATCAGGACCCCTGGTTTTTCCTCAAGCGCCACCTGTTATTTCTCGGCGTCGGAATCGCGGTTGCACTGGTGGTGAGCCAAGTGCCGCTGTCGGTGTGGTCGCGGTTGTCCTGGCCGCTGCTGTTGTTCGCCTGCCTGCTGCTGCTGGCGGTGCTGGTCCCCGGTATCGGCCGCGAGGTCAACGGCAGCCGACGCTGGTTGGCGCTGGGTGCGATCACCGTACAGCCGGCGGAGGTTGCCAAGTTCTGCCTGCTGGTGTTTTTCGCCAGCTTTTTGACCCGCCGCAACCAGCAGCTGCGCCACTGGAGCAGCTTTATGGTACCGGTGGTGATTCTCGGAGTGGTGGCGGTGCAGTTGCTGCTGCAGCCGGATTTCGGTTCCGTAGTGGTGATTTCCGGTACGGTACTGGCGATGGTTTTCCTCGCCGGCGCGCGCCTGCCGCATACATTTTTATTGGTGGGCCTGGCGGCTTGCGCGCTGGCGCTGATGGCACTGGTGAGTCCCTACCGGTTGCAGCGTTTGACCACTTTCCTGGATCCCTGGCGGGACCAGTTTGCCGGTGGCTACCAGCTCACCCAGTCGCTGATCGCATTCGGTCGCGGCGAATGGTTCGGAGTGGGTCTGGGCAACAGTGTGCAGAAATTGTTTTACCTGCCCGAGGCGCACACGGATTTTATTTTCGCGATCCTGTCCGAGGAGTGGGGCATGGCTGGCGGCCTGGTGGTGATTGGCCTGTTCGTTGCGCTCACCTGGTCGCTGCTGCGCCTGGTGCGGCAGGCCCTGGCGCAGCAGAAATTTTTCGCCGCGCTGCTCGCTTTCGGTATTGCGGTGCTGCTGGCAGGGCAGGCGTTTGTAAATATGGGTGTGGCTTCGGGCCTGCTGCCCACGAAAGGGCTGACCCTGCCGTTCGTCAGCTCCGGCGGCAGCAGCCTGGTGGTTTGCTGCGCGCTGTTCGCGCTGGCGCTGAGGGTGCAGTGGGAACTGAGCAGTGCCGTGGACAGCGGGATGTCCGGTGAAGACAAGGTACGCCATCTGCCGATATTCAACCCGCTGCAGCTGGGCGACCGCAGTATCAAAGGGGAGGCGGCCTGATGGACGAAAATGCAGCGCCGTTCTCCGGAAAAAAATTCCTGGTCATGGCCGGCGGTACCGGTGGTCATGTATTTCCCGCGCTGGCGGTGGCGCGCGCGTTGATCGATCGCGGCGCGGAGGTGGAGTGGCTGGGTACCGAGCGGGGTATTGAGGCGCAGCTGATTCCCGAGATGGGGATTCCACTGCACTTTATCACTGTGGAAGGGGTGCGCGGCAAGGGCAGGTTGGCCCTGCTGAAGGCACCGCTGCAAATTTCCCGCGCGGTCTGGCAGGCGTGGGGGATCGTAAAAGAGATGAAACCGGATGCGGTGCTGGGTTTTGGCGGTTTCGCCACCGGCCCCGGCGGCGTGGCTGCGCGACTGTGCCGCGTACCGCTGATTATTCACGAGCAGAATGCGGTGGCGGGTACCACCAACCGCCTGCTGGCGCATATCGCCAGCCGCGTGCTGGAGGCCTTTCCCAGCGGGCTTCCCGGCGGCCACCAGGTGGGCAACCCGGTGCGCGCGGAGATCGCGCAGCTGCCGGAACCGGCCGCGCGTATCGCTCGGGAACGGCCGTTGCGGCTGCTGATACTGGGCGGCAGCCTGGGTGCGGTGGCCATCAACGAACTGGTGCCGCAGGCGGTATCGCTGCTGGACGAATCATTGCGCCCGCGGATTGTGCACCAGGCGGGCCAGCGCCACCTGGACGTGGCGCGCGAAGCCTACCTGCAGTCGGATGTGCAGGCGGAAGTGGTGCCGTTTATCGCGGATATGGCCGCAGCTTACGCAGGTGCGGATCTGATTATCTGTCGCTCCGGCGCATTGACTGTTTCGGAAATCGCCGCGGCGGGTGTGGGCGCGATTATGGTGCCTTTCCCCTTCGCCATCGACGACCACCAGACCAGGAACGGCGAGTGGTTGCAAAAGGCGGGAGCGGCAGTGGTGATACAGCAGGACACACTGAGCGCGGAGAAGCTGGCGGAGCTGCTGAAAGAATTTTTGACGCAGCCGGAAAAATTATTGGCGATGGCCGAGGCGGCCCGCCGGGTAGCGAAAATTGATGCGACGGAGCAGGTGCTTGCCGCCTGTCGCGAAGAGATAGGGTGTTGATATGTCTCTGGTAGAACCCACAGTGCAACAAAACCGCTACAGCGTGCCCGCGATGCGGCGCATTCGCCGCATCCATTTTATCGGTGTCGGCGGTGCCGGCATGAGCGGTATCGCCGAAGTGCTGCAGAACCAGGGCTACGAGGTTTCCGGTTCCGACCTGCGTGAATCCCCGGTGACCGGGCGGCTTCGCGAGCTGGGCGTAAAAGTCCAGATCGGCCACAGCGAGGATAATATTCGCGGGGTGGATGTAGTGGTGAATTCCTCTGCAATTCACGGTGACAACCCGGAACTGGCGGCGGCGCGGAAGAAGCGTATACCCGTGGTACGCCGTGCGGAGATGCTGGGCGAGTTGATGCGTTACCGCTACGGCATCGCGGTGGCCGGCACTCACGGCAAGACCACTACCACCAGTTTGATCGCGTCGATTTTCGCCGCGGACAAGAAAGATCCGACGTTCGTGATCGGCGGTCTGGTGAACAGCGCCGGCGCCAATGCGTCATTGGGAGAGAGCCGCTACCTGATCGCCGAGGCGGACGAGAGCGATGCCTCTTTTGTCCACCTGCAGCCGATGGTGACGGTGGTGACCAATATCGATGCCGACCATATGGAGACTTACGGCGGCGACTTCGAAAAGGTCAAACAGATATTTATCGATTTCGTGCACAACCTCCCGTTCTACGGCCTGGCGGTGGTGTGCGGCGACGACCCCAATGTTCGCGAGGTGATACCGCAGCTGTCGCGGCCGGTGTCCACTTACGGTTTCGAAGAGGGCAATGATTACCGCATCCGCGAGGTGAAGCGGGAGCCGCTGCGCAGCCATTTCAGTGTGCAGCGTCCGGACGGCGGCCTGCTGGACGTGTGTGTGAACACCCCCGGTATTCACAATGTGCTGAATGCCACTGCGGCGATCGCCGTGGCCACCGACGAGGGGATCGGGGACGATGCCATTCGCGAGGGGTTGCGGGGATTCCAGGGCGTGGGCCGGCGTTTCCAGATCTACGGTCACTATTCCGTGACCGACGACGGCGATGCGGCAAAGGTCATGCTGGTGGACGACTACGGCCACCATCCGCGGGAAGTGGCGGCGACGATTCAGACAGTGCGCGACGGCTGGCCGGAGCGGCGTCTGGTCATGGTCTACCAGCCGCACCGCTACACCCGCACGCGGGACCTGTTCGAGGATTTTGTGCATGTGTTGTCGCAGGTGGATAAGTTGATCCTGTTGGACGTGTACAGCGCCGGCGAGTCGCCCATTCCCGGTGCGGATGGCCGGACCCTGGCGCGGAGCCTGCGCAATCGCGGCCAGGTGGACCCGATTTTTATCGAGGAAGTGGAGCAGGTGCCTCCGGTGCTCGCGGACCTGCTGGAGCCGGGCGATATCGTGCTGACCCAGGGGGCCGGCAATGTGGGCACACTGGCGCAGCAGCTGGCGGCCTGGCGTCTGGGCGATAGAGAAGAATGATGAATGCGGACAAATTTGTCGGGAACAAATTTGGACAGCCGAAGGCTGCCCGCGTAGGGGGTGAGGCACAGGGATGTGCCTCATCAATGCGGAATGGATTGCGGAACTTTGTAGGAGCCTGCAAGCAGGTTCCTACAAGGGAGTAGCCGTAGGATGGGCAAAGGAGCGAAGCGACGTGCCCATCAGGCCGCTCCACGGGGCGCTGGTCGGCGCACGGGCGGCGAAAGCAACAGCCGGCTGCGTCCCTTGCTGCTCGCGATAGCGGCCGTCGCCCTGCTGGCGGGCCTGAGTTATACGGGGCTGTGGCTGTGGCAGCGGGCACCGGTTGCGGAACTGAGCCGGGTGGATGCGCTGGAGCATGTGCGGGTCGAGGGCCCGTTTCGCGCGGTGAGCCAGCGCGAGGTGGAGGAAATCCTGTTGCCGTTTTTACAGCGGGGTTTTTTCTCCCTGGACATAGCTGCGATACGCGAAGTGCTGTTGCAGCACCCCTGGATCGTCGGCGCTTCGGTCAGCCGGCGCTGGCCCCGGGGCGTGGAAGTACAGGTGGAAGAGGCGCGCCCACTGGCGGTCTGGGGAAAGGATAAATTGCTGGTAGCCAGCGGCGAACTGCTGCCGCGACCGCCGGGAATGCACACCGGTCGCCTGCCGGAGCTGGCGGGAGACGAGGAACTGGTGGAGCGCATCATGTCGCAGTATCGGGCGCTGGCGGGGCTGCTGACCACGCGGGAAATGGAGGTGAAGCGGTTGTCCTTCGACGATCTGGCCGGCTGGGACCTGGAGCTGGTTTCCGGCATGGAGCTGCGCCTGGGGCACGATGAGCTGCTGGAGCGGGTAAACCGTTTCCTGAGCCTGGGCCGGGGAGTACTGGCGCCGCACCTGGGAAAAATCGCGCGGGTGGACACGCGATACAGCAATGCTGTTGCGGTTCGTTTCAGAGAACAGAAGACAGAGGCCAAAAAACCGAAGGCAGGGGAATGAAGAAGAGAATAAGAGGTTGCGCAATGCACATTCTGACTTCTGTCATCCGTCCTCTGACTTCTGAAACCGAGGTTGGTAAAAAATGACACAAGCATCCGATCACCGCATGATCGTGGGTCTGGATATCGGCACATCCAAGGTGGTCGCCATCGTCGGCGAGGTCTCCGGCGGCGGCGAGTTGAATATCGTCGGTATCGGCTCGCACAGATCCACCGGAATGAAAAAAGGTGTGGTGGTGAATATCGAATCCACGGTGCAATCGATTCAGCGCGCGGTGGAAGAGGCGGAGCTGATGGCCGGCTGTGAGATTCACTCGGTCTACGCGGGCATCGCCGGCAGCCATATCCGCAGCCTGAATTCCCACGGCATAGTGGCGATCAAGGATCGCGAGGTGACCCAGCAGGACCTGGACCGGGTTATAGATGCCGCGCGGGCGGTGGCCATTCCCGCGGACCAGAAAATTCTGCACACGCTGCCGCAGGAGTTCCTGATCGACAGCCAGGAAGGAGTCAAAGAACCGCTGGGGATGTCCGGTGTGCGCCTGGAGGCGAAGGTGCACCTGGTCAGCGGCGCGGTGAACGCGGCACAGAATATCGAGAAGTGCATTCGCCGCTGCGGCCTGGATGTGGAGGACGTCATTCTGGAGCAGTTGGCCTCCAGTTACTCGGTGCTCACCGAGGACGAAAAGGAGTTGGGCGTTTGCATGGTGGATATCGGCGGTGGCACCACGGATATCGCCGTGTTCACCGGCGGTGCCATCCGCCACACGGGGGTGATTCCCATCGCCGGCGACCAAGTGACCAACGATATCGCCATGGCCCTGCGCACGCCCACGCCCCATGCAGAGGAGCTGAAAATCAAATACGCCTGCGCCCTGGCCAAGCTGGCGCGGGAGGACGAGACCATCAAGGTGCCCAGCGTCGGCGACCGCGCGCCGCGGGATCTGTCGCGGCAGGCGCTGGCCGAAGTGGTTGAGCCGCGTTACGACGAGCTCTTCACCCTGGTGCAGGCGGAACTGCGCCGCAGTGGCTTCGAGGACTTGTGCGCGGCGGGCGTGGTGCTCACCGGCGGCTCCTCGAAGATGGAAGGCGCGGTGGAACTGGCGGAGGAAATTTTCCACATGCCGGTGCGCCTGGCGGTGCCCCAGGGCATTGC
Source organism: Microbulbifer sp. (assembly GCF_051659245.1). NCBI lineage: Bacteria > Pseudomonadati > Pseudomonadota > Gammaproteobacteria > Cellvibrionales > Microbulbiferaceae > Microbulbifer > Microbulbifer sp. The sequence continues at coordinate 1,632 of NZ_JBOFOC010000050.1, read as the reverse complement.
CGGCCTCACCGATATCGTGAGCAACCCGATTTATTCCACCGGCGTGGGCCTGCTGATGTACGCCATGCAGCGGGAGGACAGCAGTGACGCAAAACCTCGCCCGGCGCGCAGCGAAAACCAGTGGTGGGACAAGGTGAAGCACTGGTTCCGCGGGAATCTTTGATGAATGCGGAATTAATTCGACCGCGTAGGATGGGCAAAGGGCAGCGTGCCCATCAATAAATCAGGAACGAACAAAAATTTTGGCATGAGCAAAAAAGGGGAACAGCAATGTTCGAACTAGTCGATAGCGTACAGGACAAACCTGTCATCAAAGTGATCGGCGTTGGCGGCGGCGGCGGCAATGCGGTGAGGCATATGATCGTCAGCGAAGTGGAAGGTGTGGATTTCATCTGCGCCAACACCGACGCCCAGGCGCTGAAGGATATCCATGCGCGCACCATCCTGCAGTTGGGCAACAACATCACCCGCGGCCTGGGTGCCGGTGCCAACCCGGAGGTGGGTCGCCAGTCGGCCCTGGAGGACCGCGAGCGTATCGCCGAGGTGCTGCAGGGTGCGGACATGGTGTTTATCACCGCGGGTATGGGTGGCGGTACCGGCACCGGCGGCGCGCCGATCGTGGCGGAGATCGCCAAGGACCTGGGTATCCTCACCGTGGCGGTGGTGACCAGACCGTTCAAGATCGAGGGGCGCAAGCGCGCGCAGGTGGCCGAGGAGGGTATCCTCGAACTGCGCGACAAGGTGGACTCGCTGATCAGTATCCCCAACGACCGCCTGCTGGAGGTGCTGGGCAGCAAGGTGACCATGAAGGGCGCCTACCAAGAGGCTGACAATGTGCTGCTGGGCGCAGTACAGGGTATCGCCGACCTGATGATCCGCCCGGGTATCATGAACGTGGACTTTGCCGATGTGCGCACCGTGATGTCCGAGATGGGCATGGCGATGATGGGCTCCGGCTCGGCGGTGGGCGAGAATCGCGCCCGCGAGGCGGCGGAGAAAGCAGTGCGCAGCCCGCTGCTGGACAACGTCAACCTGCAGGGCGCCCGCGGCATCCTGGTGAATATCATCACCGGCAGCGAAGAGGGCGGCTGCCAGGAACTGACCCTGGGCGAGTACTCGGAAGTGGGCGAAATCGTGCAGGAGATCGCCTCCGACGACGCTACCGTGGTGATCGGCACCGCGGTGGACGACAAGCTGGGGGACGAGATGCGGGTCACCGTGGTGGCCGCGGGTTTGGGTGAAGGCGCCCAGCAGGCGGGCCCTACCAAAGTGGTGGACAACACCGCCCGCCGCGCGGAAATGCGCGATACCCGCGATTCCTCGGCTCTGGGTGGCCGCGAGAGCGCAGACAACCGCGGGCGGGTGGAGAGCGAGCGTCCCAAACGCCCGGCGCCGACGCTGAATCCGGCGGATGCCGATATGGAGTACCTGGATATTCCCGCGTTCCTGCGCCGGCAGGCGGATTAGCCCTGGGACCGCGGAGCTCCAGCTCCGCATGCGGGCCGCAGGCCCGCCGGTGGTGGATGCGCTTCGCTTATCCACCCTATGGAACTCGGGACCCGGGACTCGGGACTCGGGACTCGGTAGGGTGCGCCGTGCGCACCGCTGGGCCCGCCGGTGCGCACGGCGCAC
>NZ_JBOFOC010000049.1:0-20887 GCF_051659245.1 Microbulbifer sp. | reverse complement strand
GGGACACGGGCTGGGCGCCCCCCTTAAATACGTCCTTGTACGCTCGTAATCGGCATCCATGCCTCATACGGTCCCGGAAAGCGGCCCCCCACCGGCCCTGGAGAGTTCCGTGCAAGAGTCCAAACAGGCTCTTACAGCTTTTAGGGCTTGCGGAAATACCACTCCTGATTGTTCCTGCCTGTCTCGGACCACTGGATAACATTGGCGCCCTCGGACGGGCTATTGCCTCTCACGTCCAGCACATGGCCGCTCAGGCGTGAACGGATCCGGAAGTAACCGGCATCTGTACTCTCCAGCTGCCACTGCTGGCCGTCACCCCCCCAGTAATCCCACTGGGCGATATTGGCCCCGGCATCCGTGGAGAGCTCCCATACATCCAGGCTCCTGCCGCTGCCTGCATTGACTAGGCTGTAGTAGCCGTTGCCCAGGTCGCGCAGTTGCCAGCGCTGGCCCGCGGAGCCGGCATAGCTGCCCTGCTCTACATTGGCGCCGTTGTCTGAGGAGTTGTTTGCCACCGCGAGCGCCTTGCCGCTGTGCCGCGCCTCAATGATATAGGTGCCGTCGGTCGGCGGACCGGCGACTGAAGGGCAATTCCCGGGGGTAAAGTCCCGGGACAGGACCGGCCAGCCGGCGGAATAGGTCAGGCTGAGGATATCCAGCTTGGCGTCACCGCCGCCGGTGGCGTCATAGTAGTGGGTGGACACGTAGCTGCAGTTGCCTTCCTCCAGCAGGCCGATATGCCCTGGTCCGTGATACCTGCCGTCGCGATTCGGCAATATGGTGCGCCAGCCGCTGTAGGGCCCGGTCACACTGGTGGAGCGGCCGACTTCTATGTAGTAGGTGCTGTCCAGCCCCCGGCAACAGACTCCCCGGTTTACGAAGAGGTAGTAATAGTTACCGTTTTTGGTGATGTAGGGCGCCTCGATACTCTGGTGGCCACCGCCGTAGAGGTGTGTCACGCTGCCGATGGTTTTTCCGGTGGAGGGATTGATTTCGATAATCCCAATGCCGTCATGCCAGGAGCCGTAGGACATGTAGACCCTGCCGTCGTCATCCCGGAACAGCGCCGGGTCGATGGCATTTTTCTCGTTGCGGCCCCCATTGGAGCTGATCACCATGCCCAGGTCCTGCCAGTTGGGGTTGCTCAGCGACGGCGTGCGCACTACGCCGATCGCCGAACGCGAGGAACCGAAAGTGGACACCGAATAATAGAGATAGTAATAGCCATTCATATGAATGACATCCGGCGCCCAGAACTCGCCGTCGAAACCGGGCACTGCACTGTCGATCCAGGAGGGCCAGCTGTTGGGAAACACTCTCTGGGGAGCGGGCGTCCACTCAACAAGGTCCCGGGAAGTGGAGTACCAGATATAGTCACCGGTGGTGAAGTGATAATAGGTACTGCCATCTTTGACCAGGGCGGCGGGATCGTGAGAGTTATCGAAGCCGGTAAGCTCCAGCGCCATTGCCTGGAAACTCAGGCATAGGGGAAGTAACACACGGATTAGAGTGCGCAGTATCATCGCATTTACCCTTTTTATTTTTGAAGGATGGATTGGGGTGTAGGTTATTTGGTAACTGCTCACCCCTGTAGGAGCGGGCCATGCCCGCGAACAGACCCCGATCGCGGGCATGGCCCGCTCCTACAGGGTGGCTCGTTTAAGCCAATGCAGACTCCCTATGAGTGAGTAGTTACGTTATTTGTATTATTATCTGCTCTTGCAAAGCTGAAGTGTAGTAACCCGGACCACGCCAACGAAAGATTTGAGACTTCCATCCCAAAAGTCCAAGACTGTTATGAATGACACTATTGATAGATATCAAGAGGGGCAGCGGCTCGGAAAAGAATACCGGACTAGATGCTAAGGCTCTGATGCCGGGGGCCGTTCGTGAAACGTTTACCGATGAGGTTGTTGAGCGAACGGCCACCGGTAGCGGGGCCGCCACGCCTCGGTTCAGCGCCGTGGGGCGAGTAGTTACACCGCCGGTTTATCCGGCAAGTGATGCCGCGTCGAACCGGCAATCGGGCAGGCCGCGAAACGGCGTCTGAAACACAAACAGGTTGCCCGCCTGCGGTTCCCGGTCCAGCGTCCATTCGCTCAGGGAATCCCGCGCGGAGGTGACAAACAGCAGATTCATATTCTCGCCGCCGAAAGCCGCACAGGTGGGCTGGCTGACCGGCATGGGAATGGCGCCCGCCGTGCTGCCGTTGGGGGCGTAGCGCTCGACCCTCGCCCCGCGCCACTGGGCCGACCAAAGATACCCATCCGTATCCACCGTAGCGCCGTCGGGATAGCGATTGACCATGGTGCGGGCGAAGAGTTGGCGGTTGCCGATGGCGCCGCTCCGCGCATCGAAATCGTAGCGGTAGATGCTTCTGCGCACCGAATCGGCAAAATAAAAGTGGCTGGAACCCGGGCTCCAACAGCTACCGTTGGAAATATGGATATCACCGGCCATTTGCGTCACAGTGCCGTCTCCCTCCAGGCGATACAGGCTCGCCTTCGCATCCGGGGAGTCGTCTTCGACCATGGTGCCGGCCCAGAAACGGCCCTGGTGATCTATCTTGCCATCGTTAAAGCGCATACCGGAATCGGGGGGCAGCAGTGATTTCTCCCAAAGGATCTCCCTGCGCCGGTAGTCGTAGAGAGCAAAACCCCTTTCAAAAGCGGCGACGATACAGTCCTCCCGGTCGGTAAATGCGAAGGCGCAGAGCCGTTCCGGCGTCTCAAAAACCTCCAGCTCCCGGCTCGGCCAGTGCAGGCGGTAGAGCCTGCATTCCTGAATGTCCGTCCACCAGACACTCTGATCCTGACCATTCCATTGAACGCCCTCACCGAGGGTATTCCCCACTTCGAGCGCATCGAGCAGCTGTACTTCATGCATGGGCTGTTACTCCTTTCCCGCTGCCGGTCAGCAGGCGCTGCATGGCGATAAAGGCGAACAACAACAGGCCGATAACGATTTTTGTCCACCAGCTATTGAGCGTGCCATCGAAGGAAATATAGGTCTGGATAACCCCCATAATCAGCACGCCGACCAGGGTACCGATCACGTAACCGGAGCCACCGGTAAGCAGGGTGCCGCCGATAACCACCGCGGCGATGGCGTCCAGCTCCAGGCCCACCCCGGTCAGGGAGTAGCCGGAAAAGGTATAGAAAGTGTAAACGATGCCGCCGAGTGCCGACAGAAAACCGCTGATGGCATAAATGGTGATAGTGGTTTGCGCCACCGGCACGCCCATCAGCTGTGCCGATTGCGCACTGCCACCGAGGGCGTAGATATACCCTCCCAGCCGGCTGAAATGCGCGAGCAATACCGCGGCGACCAGCACCAGCAATAACACCAGTGTGGAGGTTCCCACCCAGGCGTTGCCCGGCAGGAGCAGACCGAAATCCGCCACGGTGTCGTAAAACGGATGGTCGATGGGAATGGACTCTTCGCTCAGGGTGGTGGCCAGTCCGCGTGCCAGGAACATGCCCGCCAGGGTGACAATGAATGGCTGCAGCCGGTAATAGTGGATCAGCGCCCCCATACCCGCGCCGAACAGGCCGCCGCCGATCAATACCAGAGGGAAAACCTGCAACGGGTGCATTCCGTACTCACCGATCAACAGGGCGCTGGCCACCCCGGTAAACGCGATCACCGCGCCCACCGAAAGGTCGATACCGCCGGAAATAATCACAAAGGTCATACCGATGGCGGTAATCGCCAGAAAGGCGTTGTCGCTGAACAGGTTGGCAAAGACTCGGGTACTGCCGAAGCCGGAAAACTGCAACGATCCAACCAGGAACAGCAGCACAAACAGACCCGCAGTTACATAGAGAGAGGTGTACTTCGATTGCATCACGCCCGGCTCCCCTTCATTTTTATTACCGACAACAATGCGGCCATCTGCGCCTGGAAGCGCGGCGACTGCAACAGCAACACAAAAATCACCACCAGGGCCTTGATCAACAGGTTAAATTTCGGCGGCAACCCGCTCATGATGATGGTGGTGCTCAGGCACTGGATCACCAGCACGCCCACCAGCGACAACAGCAGTGAAAAACGCCCGCCCATCAGCGAGGCGCCACCGATCACCACCGCGAGGATCGCGTCCAGCTCCAGCCACAGACCGGCGTTGTTGGCATCGGCACCCTGGATATCCGCTGTTGCGATCATCCCCGCCAGCGCCGCGCAGAGGCCGGCAATGCAGTACACCAGCATTTTCACCGCGCGCGCATTGATGCCCAGGTAATGGCTGGCGCCCGAATTGCAGCCCACCGACTCCACAAACAGTCCCAGCGCTGTCTTGCGCATCAGCAGCTGCACCGCGGCGAAAACAATCAGGACCAGCACAATGGGAAAAGGTACGCCGAGAAAATCGCCGGTCCCCAGAAAGGCGAAGCCGGAGTGTTGGAAGGTAACGATCTGTCCGGCATTGATCAGCTGGGCGATACCGCGGCCGGCCACCATCAGGATCAGCGTGGCGACGATCGGCTGAATTCCCAGGTAGCTGACCAGGCTGCCGTTCACCGCTCCGGCAATCAGCCCGGCGCCAAGGCCGGCGGCCAGCACCAGAAACACGCTGTCCACACCACCGACTATCAGGCTGGCGCACACAGCGCCGGCTATGGCCATAGTGGCGCCCACCGACAGATCGATACCGCCGGTGGCGATCACCAGAGTCATGCCAATGGCCAGCAGAGCCACCGGCGCGCTGCGGTTGAGCACGTCGATCAGGCTGCCGTAGAGGCGGCCGTCGTTGATTTCAATATGAAAAAATTCCGGAGCCAGAACCAGGTTGATGGCCAGCAGCAGACCCAATCCCAGCAGTGGCCACAGGTATCGGCCGGAGAGAGAGGGCAGCTTGCCGCGCGGGCCGGCCGCGGGAGAAACTGGCTGTTCTTCGACGACAGCGGTTTGTAAATCGCTCACATCACGCCTCTTTTTATTTAATTCACGATTGCCCGGATGCCACTCCGTAGGAGCCTGTCTGTGACCGCCAAGGATGGCGGGATGCCGCCCAGCGGGAATGCAGATTTTGCAGGAGCAAAAATCTGCCAGCACCGTAGGATGGGCAAAGCGCAGCGTGCCCATCAATCTCACCTGATGGGCACGCTGCGCTTTGCCCATCCTACATGTCTGTAGGAGCCTGCTTGCAGGCGAAAAGAACAGTGCTCCGTAGCCCTTCGCCTGCAAGCAGGCTCCTACAACGAGAAACAGCTCCAGCGGTTCGGCTCAGGCCTCGGCAATCGCCCGCATAATAGTGTTTTCGGAAATATCCTCGCCCTTGATCTCCGTCACCTTGCGACGGTCGCGCATCACCGCTACGCGATCGGAAAAGGCCACCAGTTCGTCAAGCTCAGAGGATGTCACCAGCAACGACATACCCTGGCGGCACAGTTTTTTGATCAGTTTGAGAATTTCCGCGTGCGCACCGATATCCACTCCTCGCGTCGGCTCGTCCAACACCAGCAATTGAGGGTCAGTGGCCAGCCAGCGGGCGAGGATCACCTTCTGCTGGTTGCCGCCACTCAACTGCTCGATAGGCTTATCCGCATCCGGCGTGGCGATCTGAAGCTCCCCGATAAAGCGCTCCGCCAGCTTCTGCTGTTCAGCGCGCCCCATGGGGCGCCACCAGCCGCGCCGAGCCTGCAGCGCCAGGGCGATGTTTTCGCGGATCGACAGCGGGCCGACGATACCACTGGTCTTGCGATCCTCCGGGCAGAGGGCCAGGCCCGCGGCGATGGCGTCAGCGGGCTGTTTGAAGCTCTGTTCACGGCCTTTGAAAACTATCGATCCGCTGGATTTTTTATCCACACCGAATACGGCGCGGCAAACTTCGGTGCGGCCGGAGCCCAGCAAGCCGGCCAATCCCACCGCCTCGCCCCGATTCACCGTCAAATCGGTTTCACCCAGGGAACCGCGAACGCTGACACCCCGCAGGGACAACAGCGCCTCGCCTTCCTCCCGCTGTTCGCGGACCTCCCCGCGGTGCGCCTCACGCTGCAGCTCCTTGCCCAGCATATGTGCGACCAGCTCCTCCCGCGGCAGGCTGGCGGTTTCGAATTCGCCGACAAGCGTGCCGTTACGCAGCACGGTAATGCGGTCACAGACGCTATACACCTGGTCGAGAAAGTGGGTGATAAATACGATACCGATGCCCTTGGCCTTCAGCTCACGCATCACCCCGAACAGCTGCTCCACCTCGCCGGCATCCAGGCTGGCGGTGGGCTCGTCGAGCACCAGCACTTTGGCCGACATATCCACGCCGCGGGCAATGGCCACCAGCTGTTGTACCGCCACCGAATAACTCGACAGCGGTCGGGAGACATCGATATCCAGCGCGAAACGCTTCAGCAGTTCCGTGGACTGGCGGTGGATACGCTTCCAGTCGATCAGCCCGAATTTCTTCGGCTCGCGCCCCAGGTAGATGTTCTGCGCCACGCTGAGATTGGGCAGCAGGTTGACCTCCTGGTAGACGGTGCTAATGCCCCGCGCCTGGGCCTGAGCGGTGCTCTTCAGCCGTAGGGGCTTGCCCAGGTAGGTCATGGAGCCGCCGTCGCCCTCCAGGGCGCCGGTCATCACCTTCACCAGGGTGGACTTGCCCGCGCCGTTCTCGCCGAGCAGCGCGTGAATTTCACCCGCGCGCAAATGGAAATCGACACCGTCCAGCGCTTTCACGCCCGGGTAGCGCTTTTCAACTTTACTGAGACTTAACAGCGTCATGGTTACCGCCACTAATTACTTGGCCGCGCGTTTCTTGTACTCCTCGGCCGCAGTCTCCTGCGTGAAGAGATCGCCGGTGGTGGTGATCAGCTTGTCGATCTTGCGATCGCCATTCAGGTAGCGCTCGATGACGTCGAACGCCGGCGCACCCAGATGGGGGTTGAGCTCCACGGTAGCGTTGGCATCGCCGTCGGCCATGGCCTTGAAATAATCCGGCACGCCGTCGACGGATACCACGAGCATATCCACGCCGGGTTTCAGGCCGGCTTCCTTGATCGCCTGGATACCGCCCAGGGCCATCTCGTCGTTGTGCGCCCAGAGTGCACAGATATCCTTGCCGCTGTTCTCCGCCTTGAGCATGGCTTCCATGACTTCCTTACCCTTGGTGCGAGTGAATTCGCCGGTCTGGCTACGCACGATTTTAGCGTTCGGATACTTGGCGATGACCTCGTTGAAACCCTTCATGCGGTCGATGGCCGCAGTGGCCCCCACGGTGCCCTGCAGTTCCAGAATATTGCAGTTGCCAGCGGTCTCTTCCATCAACCAGTTGGCCGCGCGGCGCCCCTCCTCGACAAAGTCGGAGGCGATACGGGTGAGGAAAAGGGAGGCATTCTTGACATCGACATTGCGATCGAGAATCACCACCGGGATACGCGCCCGTTTGGCTTCGCGCAGCACCGGCTTCCAGCCGGTTTCCACCACCGGTGCAATCATGATGGCGTCCACGCCCTGGGCGATAAAACTGCGTACCGCCTTGATCTGGTTTTCCTGTTTTTGCTGGGCGTCGGAAAATTTCAGCTCGATACCGCGGCGCTTGGCCTCGGCCTTGACGGATTCGCTGAAGCTGGTGCGCCAGCCGCTCTCGGAACCCACCTGGGAGAACCCCACGGTAATGGCAGCGGCGCTCTGCACCAGGCAGAACAAAAGAGCCAGGCCACCGGTTAGTGATTGAATGATTTTCATGGAAACCTCCGTCATCGCAGGGCTGTTTATCTTTATTTTCAGGACAGTGCCTTGTAGGAGCCTGCTTGCAGGCGAATAGCTACGGAGCATTATTCTTTTCGCCTGCAAGCAGGCTCCTACAAAAGCACGAAATCTTTTTGTTATTTTGCAGAAAACTTATACATGGTCGTTTGCCTGTATTCTTCCCCCGCCTCCAGCATTACGGAAGGAAATTCGCTATGGTTGGGCGCATCCGGAAAACCGTGGGTTTCCAGGCAGAGCCCGGTGCGGTGCGCCATGGGCGAGCCGTCCTCGCGGTTGCGGCTGCCGTCGAGGAAGTTACCGCTATAGAACTGCACTCCCGGCTCGCTGGAAATCACCTCCAGGCGTCGCCCGGAAAGCGGGTCCCGCAGGGATGCGATGGGCTTCAGCGCTTTGTCACCTGTCCGCTCCACCACCCAGTAGTTGTCGTAGCCACCGGGCTGCCGGTCGATGTCCCGGCCGATCGGTTTGGGCCGACGGAAATCCAGCGGCGTGCTGTCCACGTCCAGCAGCTGGCCGGTGGGAACCAGTCCGCTGTCCAATTCCAGATATTGCGCCGCGTTTATCTGCAACTCGTGATCGAGAATGCTACCCCCCGCCGCCAGGTTCCAGTAGGCGTGGTTGGTAAGACTTATCGGTGTACGGCGGTCACTGCGGGCCCGGTATTCGAGCGTCAGTTCGTCCTCTTCACTCAACCGGTAGGTCAGCTCGGCCTCCACCCGACCCGGGTAACCGCCGTCGCCATCCGCACTCTCGCAGCGAAAGGTCACCGCAACGCCGGGCCCCGGGCTGGCAGCCCAACGCCGGGTGCCCAGACCTTCGGGACCGCCGTGCAGATGGTTCTCGCCGTCGTTGACCGGCAGCTGCACCTCCCCCTCGCCGAGGGGGAAGCACGCACTGCCGATCCGGTTGGCCACCCGACCCACGGTGACGCCGAGAAACCAGTTGTTGTCCAACCAATTGCGCGGTTCGCCGTAAGTCAGCAGGATATTGCCGCGGCGGCCATCGCGATCCGCGGTGTGCACCGACAGCAGGCTGGCGCCCAGGTCAGCAAGCTGCACCTGGGTGCCGCGCCGGTTGGCCAGGGTAAAAACCTGTAGCGGCTCCGCCAGCCCTTCCACCGCAAGCTGCGACCGGGCAACTGCGGAATTCAGGGACTTCTCAACCGATGCCATCGCTGGTTTTCCCGCCGTTGACCAGCCGGGAAATTCCCAGGGGATTGCTGTTTTTCAGCGCGTCCGGGAGCAGGTTTTCCGGGTAGTTCTGGAAACAGATCGGGCGCACGAAGCGCGCGATGGCCATGGTGCCCACCGAGGTGAAACGGCTGTCTGTCGCCGCCGGGAAGGGGCCGCCGTGCATCATCGCGTGGCACACTTCCACGCCGGTGGGGAAACCGTTGACCACTATTCTGCCAACCCGCTGGCGCAGCTGTTGCACCAGCTCGCCGTAGCTGTCGAGTTCGCCCTCGGCACACTGGAGGGTACCGGTGAGCTGGCCCTTCAGGGACCCTACAACCGCCAGCAGCTCCTCGCGGTCACAGCACTTCACAACCAGGGATACCGGTCCGAAAACCTCTTCCTGCAGTGCGGGATTGGCGAGGAATTCCGCTCCGCTGACGGTGAACAGGCCGGCCTGGCAGGTGAAGCCGCCGTCTTCGCCGGCACTCTCGCCCGCCGCCAGCTGCTCCACACCCGCCTGGTCGCGCAGATGGCCCACGCCGCTGCGATAGCCGCTGAGGGTATTCTTGTTCAGCATTACTCCGGCGCCCACCTTTGACAGGGCTTCCCCCGCCGCCGCGGTAAAGCGGTCCAGGCCTTCGCCTTCGACTGACAGGACCAGTCCCGGATTGACGCAGAACTGGCCGGTGCCCATATTAAGGGAGGTGATAAAACCTTCGGCGATGGCCTCCGCGGAATTCTCCAGCGCCTGCGGCAGCAGCACCACGGGGTTTACGCTGCCCATTTCCGCGAACACCGGAATCGGCTCCGGCCGCTCGTTGGCCAGTTTAAAGAGCGCGGTGCCGCCGGTGAAGGAGCCGGTAAAGCCCACCGCCTTGATGCCCGGCGCCTTCACCAGCTCGGCGCCCACGCGGCTGCCCGCACCCAGGATCAGCGAGAAGACGCCGCCCGGCAGGCCGGATTTTTCCACCGCCCGGCCGACCGCCCGGGCCACCAGTTCGCTGGTCCCCGGGTGGGAATTGTGCCCCTTCACAACCACCGGGCATCCGGCGGCAAAGGCCGAGGCGGTGTCGCCGCCGGCCACGGAAAACGCCAGCGGGAAGTTGCTCGCGCCGAATACCGCCACCGGGCCCAGCGCCTGGTTGAAGCTGCGCAGATCCGGGCGCGGCAGCGGCTGGCGGTCCGGCAGCGCGGTATCGATACGCGCGTCGAGGTATTCACCGGAGACGATCCACTCGGCGAAAAGTTTCAACTGGCCACAGGTCCTGCCCCGCTCGCCCTCTGCCCGCGCACGGGGGTAGCCGGTCTCGGCGGTGACCCGCTCCAGCAGTTCGTCGCCCAGGGCCATGATTTCGTCGGCGCAACGGTTGAGAAACTCCGCCCGTACGGAGGGCGCAGTATTGGCAAACTCCGCGGCGCAGGCACTGGCCGCGGCAACGGCCTCGGCCACCTGCTGTTCATCGGCGCCGATGAATTCCGGCTCCAGGCTCTCCCCGGTGGCGGGGTTCACGGCACGGAAGCTGTCCGCGTTGCCGGCTTTCCACTCGCCGGCGATCAATTGTTTACCAGTAATCGACATTTCTTGATTCTCCTCTGCTTAAATCCAGCCGCCGTCGACTATAAAGTTTTGCGCAGTGCACATACAGCTGTCGTCGGAGGCGAGGAACAGCACCATTGCACTGATGTTCTCCGGTATCAAGCGTTCCTTGAGACTTTGGTTGCGGTCGATCTCCACCGCCGTGTTCTCGTCCACCCGCTCACGCAATTGCTTTTCCGTCATCACCCAGCCGGGCACCAGGGTGTTGACGCGGATCTTGTCCGGCCCCATATCCCGGGCCAGGCCGCGGGTCAGGCCCTCGATCGCGGCTTTGGAGCTGGTGTAGCCGGGCATGCCGCCCTGCCCCGCGTGCCAGCTCATGGAACCGAAATTGACGATGGAGCCACCGCCGAGCTGTTTCATCTGCGGGTAAACCGCCTGCGCGGCGAAAAACTGATGGCGCAGGTTGACCGCCGTGCACTTGTCCCACTGTTCCGGCGTCACCTGGCGGAAGTCGTGGCGGTTGTCGTTGGCGGCGTTGTTGACCAGGACGGAAACAGGGCCGAGTTCACCGGCCGCGCGCTCGATGGTGTTCTGCAGCTTTTCGATATCCAGCAGGTCGCAGGGATAGAAATGCACACTGCCCGCGGCGTCCGGCTCCCGGCGCAGCCGTTCCACCAGCGCCAGGGACGTATCCTCCTGGATGTCCACGAATGCCACTTTGGAGCCCTGGCGAAAGAACGACTCCACCAGGCTGGCGCCGATACCGGAACCGCCGCCGGAGATAAATACGGTTTTGCCTTTCAGGCTGGGATATTGGTTGGTTAGCGTCATTGTGCGTTCGCTTTTGTTATCTGTGTCTGTACTCAGTGGGAGTGCGACGGCACCTCGGCGCCGCGGCAACCCACGAGAAAATCGAAATCACAGCCCTCGTCCGCCTGCAGTACACGCTCCCGATAGATCTCCAGGTAGCCGCCGGTGGAGGCGATTACCTGTTGGGATTTCAGAGTCTCCAGACGGTCAGCCAGTTCCTCGTCGGAGACCTCCAGGTGCAGGCGGCCGCTCTCAGCATCCAGGTGGATCACATCGCCATCGCGCACCGCCGCCAGGGGGCCCAGTTCCATCGCCTCCGGGGCCACATGCAGAACCACGGTGCCGAAAGCGGTCCCGCTCATCCGCGCGTCGGATATGCGAACCATATCTTTGATACCGCGCTTCAGCAATTTCGGCGGCAGGCCCATATTGCCCACCTCGGCCATGCCCGGATAGCCTTTTGGACCACAGTTTTTCAGCACCATCACACAGTTCTCGTCGATATCCAGCTCCGGATCGACGATACGCTGCTTGTAATGGTCGAAATTCTCGAATACCACCGCGCGGCCGCGGTGATTCATCAGCTTGGGGGTCGCGGCGGAAGGCTTGAGCACCGCGCCGCGGGGGGCCAGATTGCCCTTGAGAATACAGATACCGCCATTTTCCACCAGGGGATTGTCCAGCGGGCGAATTACATCCTCGTTGTAGCAGGGCGCATCGACAACATTTTCCCAGATGGTCTTGCCGTTTACGGTCAGCGAGTCCCGGTTCAGGTTGCCGGATTCCCCCAGGCGCCGCAGCACCGCGGGCAGGCCGCCGGCATAGTAGAAATCCTCCATCAGATACTCGCCTGACGGCTGCAGGTTGACCAGGGTGGGCACTCCGCGCCCTTCTTTCCAGTCCTCCAGTTCCAGGTCGACGCCGATACGGCCGGCGATGGCCTTCAGATGGATCACCGCATTGGTGGAACCGCCGATCGCCGCATTGGTGCGGATGGCGTTGTGAAAGGCCTCTTTGGTGAGCACCTTCGACAGGGTGAGATCCTCGTGCACCATATCCACGATACGCATCCCGGAAAGATGTGCCAGGGTATAGCGGCGCGAGTCCACCGCCGGAATGGCGGCGTTGTGCGGCAGGCTGGCCCCCAGGGATTCCGCCATGCAGGCCATGGTGGAAGCGGTGCCCATGGTGTTGCAGGTGCCGGCGGAGCGGGACATGCTGCCCTCGGCGCTGAGAAACTCGTGCAGGGAGATATTGCCGGCCTTGTACTCCTCATGCATCTGCCACACCAGGGTGCCGGAACCCACGTCCTTACCCTTATGCTTGCCGTTCAGCATGGGGCCACCGGTGACTACGATCGTGGGCAGGTTGCAGCTGGCGGCACCCATCAGCAGCGCCGGGGTGGTCTTGTCGCAACCTACCAGTAGCACTACCCCATCGATGGGGTTGCCACGAATGGCCTCTTCGGTATCCATCGACGCCAGATTGCGAGTCAGCATGGCGCTGGGACGCAGGTTGGATTCGCCATTGGAAAATACCGGGAACTCCACTGGTACACCGCCGGCCTCATAGATGCCGCGCCTCACGTGCTCGGCGATCTTGCGGAAATGGGCGTTGCACGGGGTCAGCTCGGACCAGGTATTGCAGATACCGATCACCGGCCTGCCCTCGAAATGGTGGTCCGGAATGCCCTGGTTCTTCATCCAGCTGCGGTACATAAACCCGTTTTTGTCCCGCGTCCCGAACCAACTGGCCGACCGCAGCACTGTCTTTTTCTTGTCATCACTGGCCATAACTTAGCCTCAATCCGTACTTAATAATATTATTGTATGATTTAATATTTTGCGGAACAAGCATCCGCCGTGACCACACGGGGCGATCCGGGACGGGGATCGGGTCAATTGAAATATATCATATAGTATGATATAAGAATTCGCTAGTGCGAGAACATCAAAAAAACAGCAAGAGGCAGGAAGGGAGAAAGATGAGACTGATCCAGTTTTTGACTGAAGACGGCCGGCGGGCAGTGGGTGTCGTCGAGAGCGCCGACACCATCTACCAGTTGAATGGAACCGACAGTATCTACCAGCTGGCACAGCAGGCCCTGGAGGCCGGGACAACCTTGGAGAGCCGTGTGCGCGAGCAACTCTCTGATACCCGCCTCGACTACCAGCGCATTATCGAAGAAGGCCGCCTGCTGGCACCCATTGATCATAAAGACCCCGCCCACCTGCTGGTGGCCGGCACCGGGCTGACCCACCTGGGCAGCGCCGACACCCGTGCCGCCATGCACGCGCAAAACCAGAAAGGTACCGAGGAATCCCTCACCGATACCATGAAAATGTTCCGCATGGGTGTCGAGGGCGGCAAACCCGCAGCGGGAGAAACCGGCGTACAGCCGGAGTGGTTCTACAAGGGCGACGGCGGCATTATCGCCGCTCCGGAAGCGGACCTGCTGAGCCCGTCCTTCGCCCTGGACGCGGGAGAGGAACCGGAAATCGCCGGGATTTACCTCAACGACAGCGAGGGGGCTCCGCACCGCATCGGCTTCGCCCTGGGCAACGAACTCTCCGACCATGTCACCGAGCGGCAGAATTACCTCTACCTGGCCCACTCCAAGCTGCGCCCCTGTGCCATTGGCCCGGAACTGCTGCTCGGCGAGCTGCCCGTAAATATAGAAGGCGTCTCGCGGATTGTGCGCGACGGCGAAGTCCTCTGGGAGAAGGCCTTCCTGAGCGGCGAGGAAAATATGTCGCACACCATCGCCAACCTGGAGGCACATCATTTCAAATACGCCGGCTTCTGCCGCCCGGGCCAGGTGCACGTGCACTTTTTCGGCACCGCCACCCTGAGCTTCGGCGACGGTATTCAGCCCCGCTCCGGCGACCGCTTCGAAATTGAAGCCGAAGTATTTGGCCGGCCGCTGCGCAACCGGCTGGTGGTGGACGAGAGAACAATTCCCGAGGTGAAGCCGCTGTAGCGGAGCGGGATACCCTGCTAACGACCAACTGTAGGAGCGGCGGGGCGGCCATCCGCTCCTACAATACAACGTTGGGAAATACGCAAGGGGGGGAGGGTAAATCTATACCGCAACGTCCATATTCTGGCTTTCCAGCCCCAGGCTCTCGAGGGCGCCGCGCACGGATTTGGACAGCAGGGATTTCATCTCAAACCGGGCCCGCTCCGGGTCGCGGTCGCGGATACCCAGGTAAACGGCTTTGTGCCCGGGCAGCGAGCCGACATACTCCGACTCCTGTGAACTGCTGATACGGAACAGGCCGGTGAGCGCGGTCTTGATGGACTCGCCGAGGGAAACCATGAATTCATTGTTGGTGGCCCGCAGAATGGCCATATGGAAATCGATATCCGCAAGGATGTGATCTTCGGTTTCGATTTCCGCCTCTGCCATGGCGTTATAGGCTTTTTCGATCGCAGCTATCTGCTCTTCGCTCGCGCGCTGCGCCGCAATGGCGGCGGCGCTGGGCTCTATGACCTCGCGCATCTCAAACAGGGAGCGCAGAAATTCCGGCGAGGGCTGGGATTCAAAACACCACTTGAGCACATCGGAATCGAACATGTTCCAGGCCTCCTTCGGGCGCACTCGCGTGCCCAGCTTGGGACGCGACTCCAGCAGCCCCTTGGCCGTGAGCAGCTTGAACGCCTCCCGCAGTGCCGTCCTGGAGACCTTCAGTTCCTCACCGATGGCGGCCTCGTTGGGAATATACTCGCCCGGAGCATAAGCACCGCTGACTATCCGTGTGCCAAGCTCGTAAGCCACCCAAGCGTGCACACTCCGCGGCCGCTTGTCTCTCGCCTGTATCACCATCTTCGTTTCCTTCGACTCAATCGTCGCAATAGTACCCTATTTGAGCCCACCTTATGACCTTTTGCCGAGTTGCCGAGTTGCCGAGTTGCTGAAGGAGGCTGGTAAAAACCGGGGGTTAATGCATCCTAACAGCATATGGGTGGGATCGCCCGTATATTTTTGACATTAATACTACAATAATATATATACTGCGCACAGATTATAAAACGCGCAGTTCCCTGCGGCGATGGGAGAATAAATATGCAGTCCAACAGGCTCTCCGTACTCGAGAAAATCGGCTTCGGGGCCGGGGATATGGCCGTGAATGTGGTCATCTCATCGATGATGCTGATCATCTCCTTCTTCTATACCGACATTTACGGCCTGAAGCCAGCAGATATGGCCCTGCTGTTCCTGGTGGTGCGGCTGATCGATGCCGTTACCGATCCGCTGATGGGAACCATCACCGATCGCTATACCACCCGCTGGGGACGCTATCGGCCCTATTTCCTGTTCCTGGCTGTACCCTTTGGCATCTCCGTGTTCCTGACCTTCAGCACGCCGGATCTGGACTACAACGGCAAGCTGGTGTGGGCCTATGCCACTTATATCCTGGTGACAATAATGTTCACCACGGTCACCATTCCCTACATTTCCATTATCGGCGTGCTGACCGACGACCCGAAAGAGCGCCTCTCCGCCAACGGCTATCGGCTGTTCTTTGCCAAGATCGCCGCCTTCCTGGTCACCATCGTAGTACCGATGCTGGCGACCTCCTGGGGGGAGGACAGGCTGGCCCTGGGTTACCAGGTGTCCATGGGACTGATGGCCGCGCTCGCCAGCGCGCTGTTTATCTTCTGCTTTTTCACCACCACCGAGCGGGTGCACTACCAGCCGGAGCGGACCCCCCTGCTTGCCCAGGCAAGGACGCTGCTGCGCAATGATCAATGGCTGATCCTCACCGGGGTTTGCCTGGTGGGTACCATCGGCTATGTAGTCCGCGGCTCCGTCGCCGCCTACTACGCCAAATACTACCTGGGCGGGGATGCGCAGACCCTGTCACTGTTTCTCGCTACCGGTGTGGTGGCGGCCATCCTGGCCATGGTGGCTTCCACCTGGATCACCAAACGCTATTGCAAGGTGAAGCTGTTCAGCCGCAGCCAGCTGCTGGTTGGCGCTATCAGCCTGGCGATGTATTTTGCCGTGGGACCCGGCGACCTGGTGCTGGCCTTCGTGTTCTATTTCGTGCTCTCGTTCGTGGTCGACCTGCACGCGCCAATATTCTGGTCGGCCATTGCCGAGGCGGTGGACTACGGCGAAGCGAAAACCGGCAAGCGGGTCTCCGGCCTGGCGTTCGGCGGCATCTCTTTCTTCCAGAAAGCGGGCATGGGGGTTGCGGGCGCCATGGTGGGCTCGCTGCTGGCCCTCTTCGATTACGTACCCGACCAACCGCAGAGTGATTTTTCACTGATGGGAATTGCGCTGATGCTGACCATCATCCCCGGATTTTTCCATTTTCTGATGGGACTGTTGATGCGCAAATACGTTATTACCAATGACTATTACCAGCGCCTGAAAAGAGGAGAAATCAGTCCCCGCGGCGACAGCGAAGTTTCTGCAACTGAACTGAAACCTTCAGCGCCTTGATACAAATACCGCCTGGCCATTTGCAATTTTCCTGCGGAGCCCGATCGGGGCGCCTACAGGCTTAGCAGCCAGAAATCTGTTTCCATCGAAGTCATTGTTGGAGTTAATCGTGACAGAATCCGTCCCCCTGATAAAACCGTTGGTCGAACAGCGTGCAGACCCCTATATCTATAAGCATCACGACGGCTATTACTACTTTATCGCCTCGGTACCGGAGTACGACCGCCTGGAGCTGCGCCGCTCACAGACACTGGCCGGACTCGCGGAGGCTCCCGGGATCACTGTATGGCGCAAGCCGGAAACCGGCCCCTACTCCGACCTTATCTGGGCACCGGAGATCCACTTCATCGACGGTACCTGGTGTATTTATTTCGCCGCGGCGCCGTCGCGGGAGATCCTCGACGATCTTTTCCAGCACCGCATGTATGCACTGACCACCACCGCCGGCAATCCGCAGGAAGGCGACTGGCAGCTGGCACAGGTGGATAGCGGCATCGATGCCTTCTGCCTCGACGCCACAAGTTTTGCCCACAGGGGCGAACGCTACTATCTATGGGCGCAAAAGGAGCCCGGAATCCCCGGCAATTCGAACTTGTATATAGCGCCGATGGCGTCCCCCACCAGTATCGCCGGCAAGCCGGTCAGGCTCAGCATACCGGAGTTCGACTGGGAGACCGTGGGCTTTGCGGTAAACGAGGGGCCCGCGGTGATCGCGCGCCACGGCCGGGTGTTTATCAGCTATTCCGCCAGCGCCACCGACCACAACTACTGCATGGGTCTGCTCTACGCCGACGAGGACGCAGACCTGCTGAACCCGGCCAGCTGGCACAAGTCACCACAACCGGTGTTCCAGAGCTGTCACCAACGGGGCATCTACGGACCGGGACACAACAGCTTTACCGTCTCCGAGGACGGCGAACGGGACATATTGGTCTACCACGCGCGCACCTATACGGAAATCGAAGGAGATCCGCTGTGGGACCCCAACCGCCACACCTATATCAAGGCGTTCGGCTGGTCAGAGGATGGAATGCCGGTATTCGGCAATCCCGCGGAGCCCTGAGTCTCCCCCTCTGCAGGAGCGGCGGGGGCGGCCATCCGCCCCGCCGCTCCTACAGGGTGATTTCCGCCGGGACGGCATCCCTCAGAACTTGTAACCCACACCCAGATTCAGGGTCCAGGGATCGTAATCGAAATCGGCAATCAGCCGATTCCCACCATCAGGGACAGGAAAGGATATGGTAATCTGGTCCACGTCCACGTCCCGGTAGATAATCGAAGCATTACCCAGCCACTGGCTGTCCCGGCCAAACATAAAGTCGATGCCCACCTGGGCCGCAGCCCCCCAGGAGTACCCCATTCCCAGCGAACCGAAGTCGATGGCGCTGTGATTATCGATCAGGTACTGACTGGCGACACTGCTGAGATCTTCGTCGTGAAAATCGGTGTAGTTGACTCCGATGCCCAGGTACGGCTGCCCCAGGCAGCTGGGATCCAGGAAATACCAATTGAGAAACAAATCAGACATCTGCACGTCGAAGCTGCCCAGGTGTATCCGATCGATAAGCGGCAGCAGGCCCCTGAAATGACGGAGGTCGGCGTCGTGGTTTACCCCGCCGGTAAACATCAACTCCAGGCCCCAATGTTCCACTGGCAACCAGACAGCGGATATATTTCCGCCCCACTCCTCGTCGATATCCAGTTCGGCGCCGAAGAAGTCCGGCGTGAAAAGACCGTCGAATACAAAATTGGTATTGTCTTCATCGGGATCTACGTAGGAGACCCCGATACGGACAAGAAAAGTATCGGCGGTATAGCCCGAATTCGCCATTACCTGCGGCGCGCCAGCCAAGGCAAGAACCGCGAAGGCCAGCGTATGAGTGGCACGGATAATTTTCATTGGCAACTCCATTCCGCGCTTGAGATCCAAGCGCAATCCATTCCCTCAGCGTCCAGTCTAGACAGTAAAGAACTGTGTTTCCCGGGAAACGGGAAAATCGGCGCAAATAAAGGTATAAATAGCCGGGCTATTCCAGTCTGGAAGTCGGGCCCTGCCGAGACCGGATAAGTCCCTACGCACAATACAAAAAAGGGCGCCGAAGCGCCCTTCCCATCATTCGAAGAAACTCCGATGAGTTAGAAACTGAACTTGTAACCGATCGACAGGTTGAAAGTCCAGGGGTTGTAGCGATAGTCGCCGGAATAGGATGAGACGACGTCATCGAAGAAAAAGTCATCGCCGTCGACAAAGCCATTTCTATTTATGGCGAAGATATCAAAGCCAAATTCGGTTTCCGAATCCACCCAGACCGCGGCGGCGTTAACCAACCAGGCGCTGTCCCGGCCGAAGACCCAGTCTGCACCGACCTGCCATGCATAGCCCCAGGAGTGCCCCATACGCAGGCGGCCGTCTAAAATGACGTCCTGGAAAGGCTGGTTGTCCCTCCTGAAGAGAGTGAAATCCTCGTCATGGAAATCGGTATAGTTGATACCGACACCGATATAGGGCTGGAACATGCACGAGGGATCGAGAGGAAACCAGTTGATCATCGCCTGGCTCTTCCGTGTTTCGAACTCACCGAGATCACCACGGTCTCTGCGCCTACCATCGATGGGAACGAAACCATTGACGGGGATGAAACCACCGATGTCAACGAAACCGTGGTCATCTCCGCCGTCGTGCTCGTTACCATAGACGAAGCTCAGTTCCAGGGCAAAGTGATCGATTGGGAACCACATGCCACTGACGTTCCAGCCCCACTCGCCGTCCGGGTCCACATCCGCCCGGAAAGCGTCGACGAAGACATCCCGAAAAAATAATTCATTGGCGAAGGTCACTTGGTCTGTTTCATTCGGCTTTATGTAGGAAACGCCGAGACGTCCAACAACCGTTCCTGCACCGTAGATCTTGTCCGGTACGGGAGGTGGAGCATATCCGGAAGGTCCGGCTGCTGCTGCTGCGGTAAAAACTGACAATGCCAAGGGAGGCAGAATGCGCATCATTTTCATAGATGAAAACTCCATTTAGAACATCCGGTAAATCGAAGAGCAACTCATCCGATTAATTTTTAGTCTAGACCGGGTTTTCCTGTTTGTAGAAAAAAATCACTAAAAAATGTAAATACAGGGTTACTGATTTAAAAAAGGGCGCCAAGGCGCCCTTCTTCGTCTGCCATCAAAACTTATAGCCGATACCCAGGTTATAAATCCAGGGATCGAAGTCCAGACCGGCGCGCAATCCTGCGACGGCACCGGGTACCGGAAATTTCAGACGGGTGGAAGTGTCGACGTCCATGTATTGCACTGCGGCGTTAACCAACCAGTTGCTCTCGCGTCCCAGCATGACGTCCACGCCAACCTGGCCAGTCCAGCCCCAGGTGTCCTTTACATGGAGGGTGGCGGGACCGATAGCGCCAAAAGTGTCGGCAAAGTAGGCGTCTGCCACAACACCCACGTCCTTGTCGTCAAAGTCCGTGTAGCCTATACCCACACCGACATAGGGCTGCACCCAGGACTCCTTGCACACCGGAAACCAGTTCAGGTAAAGACTGGAAGAACGGCGCTCGATATCATCGAGATGCAGTTTGGTTTCAGGCGGGAAGAAGCCCAGGAACCCGTCCACATCCGTGTCGTGGTCCGACTCTCCGACATAGACGAACTCCGCCGCGAAATGGTCCACCAGAAAATAAGTGGCGGAGAAGTTCCAGGTGGTGTCGCTGTCGATACTGTAGTCGCTGCCTTCGAAGTCGGGCAGGAACACGCCGGCGAAATTCAGCTCATCTGAATCCTCGTCAGGGTCCACATGGGAAGCACCGATGCGTATCACAGCCGTGCCGGCTTCATAAACCGGTGCCGGCGCGGCAGCCGGGGCCGGAACGTATCCGGAACCTCCGGCCGATGCCGCAGCTGAAGCAACGGCGAATCCCAGGGGGGTTAGAATGCGCGTCATTTTCATGTTGATAGCTCCGTCAATTTTCGGCAAATTGAACAGCAATCAACCCAATCACTTGTCAGTCTAGACGCGGAAAAGAACCACTGCGCCCGGAATTTGGAACTTTATATAGAATTGGCAGCCCAATTATTTTTTGGCAGTAACTACTCACCCATAGGGAGCCTGCATTGGCTTGAGCCGAGCCACCCTGTAGGAGCGGCGGGGCGGCCATCCGACATGCCCGCGATCGGGTTCTGTTCGCGGGCATGTCGGATGGC